>JBAXRL010000001.1:0-46726 GCA_037131205.1 Actinomycetes bacterium
CAGGCCGCCCAGAACAGCGACGGACGGCGGCCGCGCATCACGGCCGGCGAGGCGGGCGTGCGGGGGGCCCTGGATCAGCCGGGTGCCTGTATTCCCAGAGGACGCTCACCTTGACCCCCCGCACGCCCGCCTCACCTCCTCCGGCGCGGCGGACGCATTGTCGAGCCTTGGCGGCGTGAGCACCGGCTGGTGGTCCTCTTCGAGGATCCGGCGCCCGTCGTCACCCAGCAGGAAGGCGGCGAGCTCGCCGGCCAGCCCCGGCTCCGGCGCGTTGGCCGGGATCGTGAACGCATAGCGGATGACGTCGCCGCGGAACACGGGCTTCACGCTGGCGAAACGGCGGAAGTCGAGCTTCACCTCGACGCGCCGGTAGTCGGCGCGACGGCCGGCCTCACCGAGATCGATCGAGGACGGCAGCCGCACGTACTCCAGGCCGTGCTGCCGCGCGACGCTCTCGTACTCGAAGGCGCAGTCCAGATCGCCCGACTCGAGCAGGGCGACCAGCTGGATGCTCGCGCCGCGAAGGACGAGGTTGCCGCCCGATTGCGTCTCAAGGATCTCGGGGACCTCGATGACGTCGACGCCTCCGGCGTTGCGCGTGACGGTGACCGGCGTCGTGAAGCGACCCATCATCATGTCCTCGAAGAGGTACGGGTCGTCGTACTCGCGTTCCGCGAGCTGCAGCAGCATGAGGGCGCGGTAGCCGGCGGCGTCGAAACGCGGGTCGGCCAGCCCGAAGCGGACGTCCGGCTGCGTGAGACGTCGGTACCACGTGCGCGCGTCGAGCTCCCCGGCCAGCGGGCTCTTCGGCGAGATCGCCAGCACCATGCGATTGGTGGCGAAGGTGCAATACCAGGACGCGTACGGCTCTCCAGTCTCGTGGTCCACGCGGTCGTACATGAGCGGCGGGATGAGCTGCTCGTCGGCGCTGACCGCCAGATCGAAGCGGTCGCCGAGCTCGGTGACGTGGCGCAGCACCTGGATGCTGCCGTGGCTCTCGGTGAGCACGTCCACGTCCGGATGACTGCGCTCGAACTCCGCCGCCAACTGCTCGAACGGCACGATGAGGCTGCCGGCGTACATGAGCTTGACCTGGCGCTTGTCGCTGCCGCAGCCGACGATGACAAGGCCCAGCGCCACGAGAAGTACGGCCGCGGCCAGGGCCGCGGCCGTACTGGGCCTCGCACGCGTGTGGATGCTGCTCAGCACAATCGCGTGGCCTACTTCACGCGCACTACGATGCGCGCGATGCCGCCCGGCATCTGCGCTTCACTCAGGCCCGGGCCCGCGAGGCGCAGCGGAAAGAGCTCCTCCGGGAGCTCGCCACCGTCGAGCTTGCCCGCGAGGACGACGTCCTGCTTGCCGGCGATGTCGCGCGAGTCGATGGTCACGACCTCGCCGGTCGCGGTCTCGATGACGATGTCGTAGCCCTTGCGAGCGAGCGCCGCGTCGTAGGCTCCGGCACCGTGGCGTTTCTTGTCGTCGATCATCCCGGCCACGAGATACAGCGGGATGCCCTCCCAGCGCTTGCCGGCGGCGTCGACCCAGCCGGAGCCGTGACACCCCGGCGAGGCGCAGTTCACGTAGGTCGGCTTGTCGAGCTTGCCGGGTACAGCGCCCTCGAGCTGGACCTTCCACTCAGCCGAAGCCTTGGTCACGGAGATGCGCTCGACCCACTTGACCGACCAGTGCCCGTCCACGACCTGCCCTCCCGGCGCGGGAGTGCCGACCATCAATCGCAGGGGACCCTCATCCTCACCGAGAGGCTTGCCCTCGCGGGCGTAGGCGATGATCACGGTGAGGTCCTTCGACGGCGTCTGCTCGCCGCCGGTCGCCGGATCGTAGGCGGTGAACGAGTGGTCGACGATCTGAGCGTAGGAGAAGGTCATGCCGTAGCCGTCCTTGGCCACGAGAGTGACACCGTTGGCCCTGGTGATGCCGCCGACCAGGTCCGTGAGGTCGCTGAGGCGCACGCCGGTGTACTCGGCGGGCAGCGTGATGACGCCGGTGCTGCTCTTGATGCCGGCGTAGCCGGTGTACGCCGGCAGAGCCTTGAGCTGGTTCAGGGTGAACTGCTTCTCGCCCTCTTCGCCGACGAGGGTGAGGACGACCGACCCGGAGGGGCTGACGGCCGGGGAGGCCTGGTCTGTTGCCTGTGAGCCCGACGAACCTCCGCACGCTGCTAGAAGCGCGACCAGGCCCACGACCATCACGACGCCGGCCAGCGCCAGCGCGGCGATGCGGTTCACGCGCCGCCTCCTCGCGCTGTCGTCGCCGGCCTCATTTCGGCAGCATCTGGATCTTGACGATCTGCCCGACGAAGCTCTTGCCGCCGATCTTGGGACCGACCAGCCGCAGGGGGTAGTAGTCCGCCGTCAGCTCGGACCCCTGCAGCTTGTTGGCCAGGATGATCTGTTCCTGGTTGCGGATGGTGCGCGAGCCGATGATGGCGGTGGCGCCGGTGGCGGACGTCAGCTTGATGCGGTAGCCCTTGAGCGCCAGTGCCTCGTTGTAGGCGCCATAGCCGCCGTGACCTTTGCCGCCGTCGATCTTGCCGATGCAGAGGAAGAGCGGGACTCCGGACCACGTCTTCTCCGTCGCAGTGTCGGTCCACGCCGACCCGTGACATCCGGGCGTGGCACACGAGTCGTACGAGAGGCGGTCGAGCGTGTAGGTCTGGCGCTTGCCCTTCTTGTCCTTGAGGCCGTACATCTTGACGGTCCACGGGACGACGGCGTTGCGCAGGCTGACGCGATCCACCCACTTGACGAAGAGGTGCCCGGCCGCCACCTGGTTCTCATCGGTAGGCTGACAGACGGCGAGACGCAGCGGCCCGTCGCCGGTCGGGCCGGGCGCGATCGCCGCGCCGTGCTCTTCGTAGAGGAGGACGACCGACACCGGGGCCTTGGCGACTTCCTCCTGCTTGGTGGTGGCGTTGTACATGGGGATGTTGCCGTTGACGACCTCGTCGTAGGTGAGCGTCATCCCGTAGTCGTCGCTGGCCGTGATGTCCGTCGACTGGAACTCGGGGACGCCCCCGACCTCCTCGAGGAGAGCGGTGAGCTTCACGCCTTTGACGGCGACCGGCGGCGTGACGGTGCCGGCGCTGTTGATGATGCCGGAATAGCCGGAGTAGGCGGGCAGTGCCTGGAGCTCGGCCATGGTGAACGTCTTCGTGGCACCGTTGCCGACGATGGTCAGCACGACCGGGTCGGCGGCAGCCGCCTGCGGCGTGCCGCCGGGTACGACGGACCCGGCCAGCACGACGGCGCCCAGCGCCACGAGCACGACGACCACGGCTCCAATCCAGATCCTTCGCACGTTCATGGATGCTCCCTCGTGTGAGTGTCTGCGGCGGCCGGCCCGAGCCGGCCGCCGCATTCCGGTCCCGGCGGCGGCGCAGCGGGGAGAATGGGCGAGAAACCCCCGCCACGCGCGCGCCAGGCCTTGGACGGCTCAGAAGATGAGCCGAATCCTGGTTACTCCGCGGGCCGACAGCTTGTTGTTGAACGGCTGCGTGATCGGAGGGCCGCCGACCAAGCGGAACGGCGCTTCCTCGCCCTCCAGCAGCTTGCCGTCCTTGATCTTGGCGACGATCCACCGCTTCTTGCCGATGATCCACTTGCTCGGCAGCTTGGGCTTGTAGCCGTCGCGGCAGAAGAACTGGATCCGGTACCCCTTCTTGGCCAGCGCAACGTTGAACGAGCTGGGATCCTTGTCGTCCACCAACCCGACCAGCTTGTACAGTGTCTGACCCTTGTAGACGTAGCGCAGCGTCGGGTTGATGTTGCCGGCCTTGTTGCCGTACCAGGCCACGGTCGCCGGAACCTTACCGATGGGCAGCACCTTCTTGCGCTTGCCCTGTAGCGTCAGCGTCCAGCCTCTCCTGCTCGCGGCACGGGTCTGGTCAAAAGGGGGCCGCGCCCGCCGGCGACGACTTCACGATACCGATGCGCACGATCCCTCGAGTCTGAGTGTCTGGGGCGACGGCGGGGACGTTGCTGACCACCCTGAGCGGCCAATCCGGCACCCACTGCGGCACTCCGCTGCTGTCGACGAACGGCTTGGGCACGGGGAGCGGCTGGCCGTTGCCCAGGCTTGCGACGATCATCTGCTTGCCGAGCTGAGCGATGTCGGCACTCGCGAACGTCTCGTAAAAGCCGTCCATGCCGAGGATGGTGACGAAGTAGCCCTTCTTGGCCAGCTTCGCATTGAACGTGCTGCGGTTCTTGTCGTCGAAGTAGCCGACGATCGTCTTGAGGGAAACGCCCGAGTAGGTCACCGTGGACGTGGGGACGGTGCTGTCGGTGATCGTCACCGTCCTGTTCGCCTTGGCGGCCCAGGCGGCCCACTGCGACGACGTCATGTCGGCGCCGTACTTGGTCGTCACGGTGTTGCGCAGCTGCAGGTCCCAGCCGTAGGGCTCGGCGGCGGCGGCCGGCGCCACGGCCGGCACGATGCTGAGGCGCACGATTCCGCCGGGCTTCATCTTGCCGGTGACGCTGGGGTCGAGGCTGACGATCTTGAGCGGCCAGCTTGGCTTCCAGATGGGCAGGCCGTTCTTGTCGAGCGAGGCCTTGGGAACGGTGAGCGCCTGACCGCCCGCGAGGTTCGCGACGATGACCTTGTCGCCGAGGCTCGCGACGTCGGCGCTGGCGAACGTCGCGGCGAACCCGTCCATGCCGAGAACGACGACCTTGTAGCCGCCCGCGGCCAGTTCATCGTTAAACGTGCTGGGGTCGTTGTCGTCGAAGTAGCCGACCAGGGTCTTGAGGGCGACGCCCTTGTAGATCACCGTGTCGGTGGGAACGCTGCTGTCCGTGATGGTCACCTGGCGGTCCGCCTTCGCGACCCAGGCGGCGAAGGCCTTGTAGGTCAAATCGGCGCCGTACTTGGTCGTCACGGTGTTGCGCAGCTGCAGGTTCCAGCCGTAGGGCTCGGCGGCGGCGCCTCGCATCGCCAAAGCCGGCGCCGCCAGCGCGAGCATGAGGACCGCCACTGCCGCAGCGGTCAAGGTCAGCTTCCTGATCATGGTCCCACTCCTCCCCGGGGTTACTGTACGTGCAGCTCCGAGGGAGGGTAGGAGAGAGCCGTGTCCGCGGGCGGCGAGGCGCAATCGAGGCGCCGAAGGAGCCTCGTCACGCCGACACCGCGTGGGAGGCCACGAAAAGGGGCCCATCCGCACGCGGAAAGGCCCGGCAAGGCGCGCTCTCCTTTCCGCACTGGGAGACACGGCGGTTTCCCGCTGTACCCTTCCGGCTTCGGCTCCGTAGGCTCCACACGCCCTTAGGAATCCGAGACTCGGAGAAGCCGCCGCAGTCTATACGCGCGCGCCCCGCGGCACAAGGTCGCCGCGTCCGACCTGAGGCCGCGCCGTCTGGACATGTTGGCCTGTGCCGTCGTGTTCCAGCATGGAGCGCATGCTCTTGAGCTGTGCATCGCAGCCTGGGCGAGGAGATGCAGACGCGCCCTCAGGGGTGCGCGCCGGCCGCGCGTCGCCATCCAACACCCTGTGTGCCCCCGCCCCGGCATCTGATGTGGCGCATGGGTGGATCCTGGCGCCGCTTGACCCGCCCCAGAAGCTTCGGCTACTGTATCGGCTCTCTTCGAGCGCTGGAGTCCTGCCGGCAGGCGCCCTGCCTATGGAGCTTGCGCCGGCAGGGGACAGCGCGAAACCGCCGTGTCTCTCATGGTGGCCAGAAGAGATGCTCGAGCGAGCTTCGTGCGCTTGTGGAGGGCTCGCTTGTCCGACCCGGCGCGACCCGCGCCTCCCGCCACCGGTATCCGGCTTCCGACGCACTCGAAGCAGGTCCGTGAAGCGACATCAGGGAGGTACGATGTTCGGCAGTACGACTGAGATGCTCGTGAGACGCAGCCTGCTCGTGCTCGCCCTCGTGGCGCTCGCCGTCGCCGCGCTGGTCGGGGCCGGCTTCGCCGGCGGCAGCGGCCACGCCGCCGGGAAGTCCGCGCCCAACAACGCCAGGCTCGTCGTCTACTGCGCGACCAGCGTGCACGACTCCGGCCTCATGCAGGACGTCGTGCTGCCCGCCTACAACACCGCCCACCCCGGCATCACCGTGAACCCCACCTACGTGGGCTCCGGTGAGGCCATCCAGGCGGCCCGCGACGGGCTCGCCGACGTCATCATCGTGTGCTCGCCCCCCGACGAGAAGCAGCTTCTGACCGACGGCGTCGCCACCCTGCGCCTCCCGTTCGCCTACAACTACTTCACCATCGTCGGACCCAAGGGCGACCCGGCCAAGGTCGCCAGGGCCAGGTCGGCCGCCGACGCCTTCAAGCGCATCGCCGCCTACGGCGCCAGGTTGGCCGCCGGGAAGGTCGCCTTCGTGTCTCGCGGCGATGCCTCCGGCACCAACAAGAAGGAGCTGCAGCTCTGGTACGCAGCCGACGTGACCACGTCCGCCGCCACGGCGCCGACCGGGGCCTGGTACATCACAGCCGCCGGCGGCCAGCTGCCTTGTCTTCAGGTCACGGCCGAGAAAGGCGCCTACACGCTCACCGACACCGCCACCTGGCTGAAGAACCAGAGCACCCTCGCGCCGCTCGTCAAGACCCTGACCAGGAAGGAAGACCTCATGAATCAGTACTCCGTGCTGCTCCTGAACCAGATCATGCACGACCAGGTCGCCGCCACCGGCGCCGAGTGGCTGGCCGCCTGGCTCGTGAGCTACGAGGGCCAGCGGGCCATCGGCGCCTACGGCAGGTCCACGTACGGCCAGCCGCTCTTCGTCCCCAACGCGTCCACCATCTCGGCCCAGCTCTGAGATCCTGGGCCTCGGCGCCGTACGCAAGAGGGGCGGCGGGCCAGGTGGCCCGCCGCCCCGGACTATGGTGCGGCGCGCAGTCGCGACCGCATGCGGGGCGTCTAGCGCGCCGCACCTCGTAAGTCAGTCAATGTCGCGTGCCTCCTTTCCTCGTCGCTCCCGACCGTCTCACACCGGGCTGGCTTAGTCACCGGCGCTCCCGGTCGCCTGCCCGTCCGAGCCCCGCGGCCCTCATGGGCCAAGCGGCTCGCGCAGGCAGGCGTCGGTGGGCGGTCCTCCGGTCTGCCAATCCATCTCGCGGATGGCGACCATCTTCAACTCAGTCATCTCCCGTATCGCGTATTTCAATCCTTCCCGGCCGATGCCGGAACCCTTGATCCCGCCGTACGGCATATGATCGACGCGGAACGTGGGCACCTCGTTGATCATCACGCCGCCGACCTCGAGGCGCTTGGCGGCGTACAAGGCCTTGTTCAAGTCGTTCGTGAAGACTCCTGCCTGCAGCCCCATCGTGCTGTCGTTGCTGATCGCGATGGCCTCGCACAGATCGCGCGCCTTGAGGATGCTGAGGACGGGGCCGAACACCTCGTTGGCGCACACCTTCATCTCGCGGGTGACGTCCGTGAGGACGGTGGGCAGCAGGCGGCCGTCGTCGCGGACGCCGCCGGTCGCAAGGGTCGCGCCCTGCTCGAGCGCTTCCTCGATCCAGCCCTTCACGCGCGCGACCTCGCCGTCGTTGATCAGCGTCGCCACGTCGGTGGCCTCGTCGAGGGGATCGCCGACCTTGAGCGCCGCGACCCGCGGCACGAGCATGGCGAGGAACTCGTCGTAGACGGCCGCGTGCACCACGACGCGCTGCACCGAGATGCAGATCTGGCCGGAGTTGGCGAACCCGCCGGCCACGATGCGCTGCACCGCGAGGTCGAGATTGGCGTCGTTCTCGACGATGGTCGCCGAGTTGTTGCCCAGCTCGAGCGTGACCATCTTCATGCCCGCGTCGCCGGCGATCCGCCGGCCCACCGGCGGGCTCCCGGTGAAACTGACCATGTTGGTGCGCTCGTCCATCACCAGCTTGGCGCCGATCGTGGCGCCGGAGCCGACCACGACCTGGAGGACGCCGTCGGGCAGACCCGCCTCCGCCAGGAGCTCCGCCAGGCGCAGCGCGGTGAGCGGGGTGTTGGAGGCCGGCTTCAGCACGACGGCGTTGCCGCCGGCCAGCGCCGGCGCCACCTTGTGCGCCACCAGGTTGAGCGGGAAGTTGAACGGCGAGATCGCGGCGATCACGCCGCGCGGCTCGCGGATCGTCCAGCCGAAGCGGTTCTCGCCGCTGGGGTCGGCGTCCATCTCGATGAGCTCGCCGGCGGTGCGCTTGGCCTCTTCGCTCGCCCAGCGGAAGGTGGAGGCGCCGCGCGCGGCCTCGCCGCGCGCGTCCTTGAGCGGCTTGCCACCCTCGGCCGCGATGAGCCGCGCGATCTGCTCGGCGTGGTCCACGATCAGGTGCGAGGCGCGCTCCAGGATCGCGGCGCGCTTCCAGGCCGGGAACCAGCGGTACGCCTCGGCGGCCGCGCGAGCGCGGTCGAGGACCACGTCGATGTCCGCGAGCGTGGCCGTCGGGATCCGTGCCAGCTCGGCGCCGTCCCACGGCGCGCGGAGCACCATCGGCGCCCCGCTGCCGTACGGTCCGCGAATGGTCAGGCCCGGCTGGATGAGGTCGCTGACCAGCACCTCGGCGTTCGGCTTCATCGTGCGTACCTCCCGGCTGCGATGGATGCGCGCCCTGCGGCGCGGCCGCGCTTGTGAGGGCTCCATACCCGGCGCGGGGCGCGCCCGAACGGCGGCTGCGCTTCGCGAGTCGGGCGGGCGGGTGCGGAGACAGCCCCGCGGCGCCCCGTCACGCAGCGGGCGGGAAGAGGGCCTCGCCGACGCCGGTGCGGAGCTCGCGGACCTCCAGGGGGCCGCGCGCCTTGAGCAAGGCCGGCATGCGCTCCACGAGCGCCTCGGGCGCAGAGGCTCCCGCGGTCAGGTCGAGGACGCGGACTGCCTTCGCGCCGGCGGCGCGCCCCCTGCCCGTGACGACGACTCGGCGGGCGCCGACGGCGCGCCGCGGCGCCGGGGTTTCACGACGATCCCCCGACCCACCGACCGAGGGCCATCAGGGGGAAGACCATGCGGTACAGGTGGTAGTTGATGTACAGGTCGCCGGGGAAACCGGTGGCGGTGAAGGAGGGCTCGTCCCAGGCGCCGTCGGCGCGCTGGGTCTCGACCAGGAAGCGGATCCCGCGCGCGGCGGCCTCCCCCCGGTCTCCGGCGGCCACGAACGCGAGCAAGGCCCAGGCCGTCTGCGACGGCGTCGACTCGCCGCGACCTCGCCAGCTGGCGTCCCGGTACGAGCGCGGATCCTCACCCCAGCCGCCGTCGGCGTTCTGGTGGTCGGCGAGCCAGGCGAGCGCCCTCACGATCGGGGGCGCCTGCGGCGGCACGCCCGCTTTCACGAGCGCGGGCACGACGGCGCCCGTGCCGTACACGTGGTTCGCTCCCCAGCGTCCGTACCAGGAGCCGTCGTCCTCCTGCGCGCGCAGCAGCCATTGCAGCCCCCGGTTCATCACCTCGCGGTGCGCGCAGGGGGCCTCGGCGAGCATCTCCACGACGTGCGCGGTCACGTCGGCGCTGGGGGGGTCGATGACCGCCCCGAAGTCGCAGAAGGGCAGCGCCGTGCACAGCTTGCGCGTGTTGTCGGCGTCGAAAGCCGCCCAGCCACCGTCGCGGCTGCGCATGCCCACCACCCACTCCACGCCTCTGCGGACCGCCGCCTGCACGCGCTCGAGGTCAGGGCCGACCGGCCCCTGTTCGGCGCCCGCGCCGGCCGCCGTACCGCCGCTGTCCGGCCCGACCAGGCGGCGCAGGGACATCGCCACGATGGCGGTGTCGTCGATGTCGGGGTAGATGTCGTTGGCGAACTCAAAGGCCCAGCCGCCCGGACGCAGGTGCGGTCGGCGGACCGCCCAGTCGCCTGTGGTCGTGATCTCTTCCCGCAGGATCCACCGCCCAGCCCGCACGAGCGCGGGGTGGTCGGCGGCGAGCCCCGTGTCGGTCAGCGCCAGGATGCTGAGAGCCGTGTCCCACACCGGGGATTGGCAGGCCTCCAGCCAACGCATCCCGTCCTTCTCGACCATAAAGCCGTCGAGGCCGCGGATGCCGGCCGCCATGACCGGATGGTCGTTCGCGTAGCCCTCCAGGTGCAGGGCCAGGAGGGAGTACACCCAGGGAGGCTGGATACCGCCCCAGCAACCGTCGGCCTCCTGGCGCGCGAGCACCCACAGGACCGCGCGGTCCAGGGCGAGGCGCCGGAGCGGCTTCAGGGGAAGCTTCTCCAGGCGCCGCAGCGTCGCGTCGAGGAGGGTGAGGCAACCGGAGGCGGAGCGGAGGCGGAGCGGGGGCTTCACCGGGCGCTGCGTGCGCAGCTCGTCGATCCCGAACGATACGCCGCGCACGGGGCGATGGTGCGCCACGATCGACAGGGCCACGATGGTCGGGCGCGCCCAGGAGGCGAAGTCGTACGGGTTGAGAGGGAACCAGGATGGGAGCAGGTTGATCTCGGCGGGGATCGCCGGAGTCCTGTCCCAAGGCCAGAGGCCGACGAGGGCCAGCCAGATGTGGGTGAAGACCCGGGCCTTCTCGACGCCGCCCGAGCCGCGGACCAGCGCGGCGGCGCGGAGCATGTGCTCTGCCGTGGAGGGGTCGCCCGCGAGGCGCAGAGCGACGTACGCCTCGACGCTCGTCGAAAGGTCGGGGGGGCCTTCGAAGTAAGTGGCCCAGCTGCCGTCCTCGCGCTGCTTCGAGCGGATCCAGGCGGCCGAGCGCGCGGTCTCGTCGTCGCGGCGGATACCGATGAATTCCCGGAAGAGCAGGTCCTCGGCGTCCATGGTGACGTTGGTCTCGAGATCGCCTTTCCACCAGCCGGCGGGGTCCTGGAGCGCCAGCAGCGCGTCGCGGCCGCGGGCGGCGGCCTGGCGCGCCTGGTCACGGAGCTCGGCGGCGGCCGGCCCGGTGGCGCCGGTGGAGGGCGGTTCGCCCCCGCTGGGGGATGACGGCCTAGTCACGCCGCCCCACAAACCTCGCCAGATCCGCCAGAGCGTCGCGCGCCGGGTCGACGAGCGCCCGCGGCCGTTCGAGGATCGGGGGTGGCCCCTCATGCCGGTTCATGGTCGCCTCCAGGGGCGTCGCCCTTGTGTCATTCCGTCAGCGCCTCCGCCGCCGCTCCGCCGCTGCGGACAGCGCTCTCCATTGTGGCGGGCCAACCCGTGTCTGTCCACGCCCCGGCGAGGAAGACCCCGGGGATGGGCGATCGGCTCCCCACCCGGTGAGCGTCGCTGCCGGGCGCCGCGCGGAACGTGGCCCGGGGGCTGCGCGTGACATGGGCCTCGAGGAGCTCCGCTTCCCTCGCCGCCGGGAACAGCCGTTGCAGGTCGCGCGCGACCCGGGCCACCAGCGGCGCGCTCGCGAGGCGCACGCAGTCGTCGGCCGCCGACAGCGACACCACGAGATACCGGCCCGGCTCCGACCCCACCATGGCCGAACGGTCGAACACCCACTGCGCCGTCGTTCCCAGACAGGCGGCCACGGCGAAGGGCATGGCCGGACGGTCGTAGTACAGGTGCAGGTTCACGATCGGCGAGACGCCAAGGTGGCGCAGGCTGTCGGCGAGCTCCTCCGGGGCGGCCGGCAACAATCCGGCGAGCCGATAGTGGGGCACGGCGAGAATCGCGGCGCCGGCCTCGAGTGCGGCGCCGTCCTCGAGCAGCAGGCGGACCGGACCGCCACTCCGCCCGTCGACCGCCGCCACGCCGCTCCGCGGCCGGACGACGACCCCCGCGGCGGCCAGCGCCTGGCCGGCCAGGTCGTTGTGCAGGCGCGACAAGGGGACGGTCGCCCAGCCTATGTCCGCGGCCGCCGCATCGTGCAGCAGGCCCATCTGCAAGGTGCGAGCCGCCGCGAGCAACGAGGCCTCGGTGGCTCGAACGTTGAGCGTGGGGAGAGAGACGAGGTCCCAGAGGCGTTCGATGGCCTGGTCCGACTGCCGCTGCTCGCGCAGCCACGAGGCAAAGGTCCTCTCGTCCAGCGAGCGGTCGTCGCCGTCGAGGCGGCGCAAGGCCCACGCGGCCGCGCCCACGCGCAGCCGCTCAACGGCGGACAGGCGCCCGTAGCGGGCGACCGCCGCCGCCAGGTGCAGGGGGGCGGGCCAGGAGCCGCGCCGGATCCATGCCGGGGCCAGGCCCGGCCGCACGACCGGAATCTCGAGGCGTTCCTGCAGGTAAAGGCACTGCTGCCCTCCGATCCGTTCGACCAGCGAGCGATAGGCCGTGCAGCAGCGCAAGAAGACGTGCTGGCCGTTGTCCTGCCAGCGGCCCCGCCGCAGGACCGACGCTGCCGCTCCCCCCAGATGGGGCCGTTTCTCGAGGAGCACCACCCGGGCGCCGGCGGCGGCGGCGGACAGGGCCGCGGCGATGCCCGCGAGCCCGCCCCCGACGACCACCACATCGGGCGCCGCGGCGTCGGGCGCCCTCATGCGCGACTCCCCGGATCGCCGCGCCTGGGCTGCCGCCCGGCGATCACGTGGGCAGGCCGACAAGCGCTCGAGACGCGAGCCGGGTCTTCTCCCATGCGGAGAGCGAGACGCGGCCCACGAGCGGCAGCTCGGGCTCGACCTCTATGCGCTCGAGCAAGCGGCGGTAGATGCCCGCCATGGTGGCGACGCACGCTCGGCTGCGGTAGTCGAGGAGGGGGAGCAGGGTGAGCCCCTGGTCGTACCAGGAGCGCGCGCGGCGCGCCTCGTACGACACCAGGAGGGCCAGCCTGTCGCGGTCGCCGGTCAGATCGTCGCGGCACCCGAAGCCCACGATGTCCTCGCGGGGGATGTAGACCCGACCCATCTCCTCGCGGTCTTCCACGACGTCCCGCAGGATGTTGGTGATCTGCAGGGCGATCCCCAGGGCGTCGGCGAGCGGCGCCGCGACCGCCATGTCCCGCACCCCGAATATCGAAACCGACAGCCTGCCGATGCTGCCGGCGACGAGCCGGCAGTACCGCACGAGCTCGTCGCAAGTCTGGATGGTCGTGCGCGTGCAGTCCAGCTCGCAGCCGTCGATGAGCTCCTCGAAGGCGCCGAGCGGCAGCGGGTAGCGCGCGGCGACCGCGCGCAGAGCGCACAGCACCGGGTCGGGACGCGAAGCGCCGCCGCCGGTCGGTACGGACAGCGTCCTGACCTGCGCGCGGATGCGTTCCAGCTCCGCGAGCTTGGCCTGCGCAAGGAGCGCGCCGTCTCCGACGTCGTCGATCCGCCGGGCAAGGGCGTAGACGGCCGAGAGCGCCTGACGCTTCGGCCTCGACAGAAGGCGGATGCCGTAAGCGAAGTTCCTGGCCTGCCCCCGGGTGATCAGTTCGCAGTGCCTGAACGCTTCCTCGGTGTTCATCCGGTCGCTCCCCCGGCTCTTTGTCCGCGTGCCTCCGCCACGATGCCGAGGGACCGCATGAGGATGTGGCGCCTGCTCGGCCGGGTCGGGTGTCGCGCCACATCGTAGCCCGCCGCCGCGATGGCGTCCAGAGCGGCCGATCCGCCGCCCGCGAACCCGGCGATGGCCAGCCTGAGCCGCCCCCGCAGCGACCCCGCCAGCGGCGCCCCGGCGGCCAGCAGGCCTCGCGCTCGTCCGACCTCGAAGGTCATGAGGCGCACGAAGCCCGGCGTGGTCGCGCCCCTCAAGATCTGCGCCTCCTCGACGCCGAAGCGGGCGAGATCCTCCCCGGGCAGGTAGATGCGGCCCCGCGCGGCGTCCTCCGCGACGTCCTGCCAGTGCTCCGCCAGCTGGAGCCCCGTGCACACGTCGTCGGACCACGCCGCCCTCGCGGGGGTGAACGTCCCCGTCGCCATGAGGACCAGGCGCCCCACCGGCTCCGCGGACAGGCGGCAGTACGCCCGCAGGTCGGCGAACGTGGCGTAGCGCTTGACGCGCTGGTCCATGCGGTTGGCGGCGATGAGCGCCAGGAAGGGCTCCGCGGGCAGCCGGCATTCGCGGATCGTCGCGGAGAGCTCCGCGAGAATGGGATGGCGGGCGGCGCCGGCGAACGCCTGCTCCAGCTCCGACTGGAGCCGGTCGAGGTGCCGCGAGCGGTCCCCGGCGGCCTCGTCGCCGAGGTCGTCGGCGAGGCGCGCGAAGCCGTAGATCGCCAGAAGATGGCGGCGCGTCGCGCGGGGCAGGAACCACGACGCCACCGGGAAGTTCTCCCGCGCGGCCTTGCCCATGACGTCGGCGACGCTGAGTCCCCCAAGGGACGCATCGACCGCCGACTCTGAACCCGCGGAGTGTATCTGAGACACCGCGCCACCCTCCTCCGAACGCCTCCACGTGTCGCGCAGACGCCACTCTACCGCGAAAGGCGCGCGGCTCTCTCGAGGGGCCGGGCCACCACGTGTGCGACGGCCCTGTGGGGCGGAGTGGACCTAGAAGCAGCCGAGCTGGCACTGCATCATCTTGATGCCCAGCTCGTCGCAGGTGCGGCCGACTTCGGCCAGGGGCACGTCGAGGTCGCGGGCGATCTTGAAAGCCTCGGCGCAGGCGAGGCGCTTCTCGTCGCCGGCCTGCGCCTTGAGGGTCTCGATGAGACGGGGGATGTTACCTGTGGTCATGCCGGCGAGTGTAGCACCGCGGCAGCCGCGAGCAACCCCCCGGCGCCGGCGCTCACCAGCGCCGGGGCAACCCGCCGGCGGCCGGCGCTCACCGGCCCCGGGACGCTCACCGGCGATCAGAGCTCATCGGCGGCCGGCGTCCGCGCCCGGCTTGGCGAGCTTCGCGAAGATGTACACCGCCGCGTAGATGAACAGGAAGAGCAGAGCGAACAGCAGCGTGAAGCCGAGCAGCCGGGGCTGCGAGGCGGGGTCGGTGACCTTGCCGTAGAGCTCCCCGGCCAGCGGCATCGGCCGGCGCAGCAGATCCCAGCTGTTCCAGCGCAGAAAGCGGCCGAGGTAGATGCCGAAGCTGCCGAGGAAGGCGGCGGCGATCACGAAGGCCCACCCGGCCGCGCCGCCGAAGGCGCGCGCGACGATGTCCTGCATCAGGTAGAGCGAGACGACGCCCAGCAGAAGGCCCGTCCAGGCGAACCAGAACAGCATCAGTACGTCGTACCAGCCGGGGACGATGTCGCCCATGCTCCCGAGGTGCAGGAAGTCGGTGAGGATGTACGGGGCGTTGGGGAAGAACACCAGCCAGACCAGCGCCGCGACGACGATGAGGGCGTAGAGCACCGCGCGGCGCGCCGAGGCGAGGGTATAGGCCACGCCGGCGAACACGAACGGTACCCAGGCGAGCGCCAGGTTCCACACGAGGAACCAGTAGTTCACGGTGTGCGAATAGACCATGCGCGCCGCCACAAGCCCGACGCAGACGACGGACGCGCCGAGGAGCAGGCCGACGATGGCCGCCGCGAAGCGGCGCCGCGGCGGCGGTTTCACCCCCTCGCGTAAGATAGCAGGAGGGTCCATCGTGACCGCCGTGTCACCCTCCCCCGAGGGGCGGGAACAGCGAGATCTCGTCGCCGGGCGCGAGCATCTGGTCGGCGCCGGCGTGCACACCGTTGACGAGGATGATCCCCGTGGCGCCGGGTTTGAGGCCGAGACGCGCGACGACCGCGCCCACGGTAGGGGTCTCGGTCAGCGGCAAGGCCTGCTGCGTGCGGCGTGCGGCGGTCTGCGTCTCGAGGCCGGCGAACAGCCGCGCGGTGATCGTGTCAGTCGGGGTCGTCATGCCCGGACTGTACCACCCATCGCGACTCGCGCAGCCCGGCCTGTGGCGAGCGCTCGTCGGGCTCGTCCCCGCGTCCGCCGCCGCCGTGCTTTCTCCGGTAGGCGCGCCACGTGACCGCCCACTCCCCGGGCTCCACGAACCTCTCCCACGTGCGGATCCGGCCGCACGCCTGATTGTGAGGCGCCGACGCCAGCAGCTCGGGCCTGTCGTAGGCGTCATCCACCGAGCGCTTCAGCGCCGCCGCCCAGTAGTCGAGATCCTCCTTCGAGTAGGTCTCGCAGGGCTCCGGCGTGAACGGCTCGGGGACGATCCAGGGGCGATGGCTCGTGAACCAGGTCTGCACACCGAAGTCACAGAACCTCGCCTTCATGTCCTCGGTGCCGAAGCCGGTGTCCTCTTTGAGGGCTTCGAAGCTGTAGCGGATCTGGTCCCAGCGCCGCCGGCCTTCGGCGTATGGATAGCTGACGCCGCGGATCTCGCGGAGCTGGGCTTCAAGGTAGCTGTTGTTGATGATGCTCACTTCGGCGACCTCTCTGAGGCCGCGGGCGCCGAGGGACATCGTCCACGCGTAGGCGCGCACGACCACGGCCAGGTTGCCGAGAAACGCGCGCAGCTTGCCGATCGCGTGAGGTCGCCGCGAATCGAGGTGGTAGCGGATCCCGTGCTCCGCGGATCCGTCCGCGACGGCGACGATGTGTGGCGCGGGCAGATAAGGTGCGAGCGCGGCCGTCACCCCGAGGGCGCCGGCGCCGGGCCCCTTGCAGCCGTGAGGGCTACCGAACGTCTTATGAAGATTGAAGTGGCAGGCGTCGAACCCCGCCTCGCGAGCGCGGCTGACGCCCAGGAGCCCGTTCAGGTTGGCCTGATCGCAGTAGCACAGTGCGCCCGCGTCGTGGGCGGCCTGCGTGTACTCACGGATCGCGGGGTTGAAGATCCCTGTATCCTCCGGATTTGTGATCATGATGGCCGCGGTGCGCTCGCTCAGCGCCGCCCTCAGCGCCTCCAGATCGGGGTAGCCGTCGTCGGCGGGCATCAGCGTGATGATCTTGTAGCCTGCAGTGGCAGGGCAGGCGCTGTCGCAGGGATGCGAGAAGATGGTGGTGATCACCTCGTCGCGCCGGTCCTCGCCCCTCTCGTGGAAGTATTTGCGCGCCATCGCGGCGAAACCGAAGGCCGCCGCGGAGCCCCCACCGGGCTGAAACGAGAAGTCGTCCATGCCGGAGATCTCGCAGAGCATCCCGGCCATACGGTGGCAGATCTCGAGGATGCCCTGCAGTGAGCCCTCCGGCTGCTCGGGATGCAGTTCCAACACCTTGTGCGACCGCACGAGCTGTTCGTTGACCTTGGGGCTGTACTTCATCGTGCACGTGCCTTCGCCGATATCGATGGTCACGTCGATGCCCAGCGTCATCTGCGACAGACGCGTGAAGTGACGCAGCACCTGCGGCTGACTGACCTCGGGAAGCGCCGGCGGCGACCTGCGCACAAGAGCCGCGGGGAGCAGATCCTCCGCGGGGGCGACGTCCGCCGCCACATCGGTCGCCTGAGGAGGGATGACGCCGCGCTCGCCGGGGCGCCCCATCTCCATGATCAGAGGCTCGTCCCAGCGCATGGCATGAAAGTCGCGCAGCAGCCCGCCGTCGCGACGCAGAAGCGCATTCCTCGCGAGCTTCTCTTGTGCGTGATTCATGTCAGCACCTCGACCAGTGCCGCGATCAAGCGATCGATGTCGGCGCGGGTGTGGACCTCGGTGAAACAGTAGAGCGCGCTCTGCCCGAGCCCCGGGTAGTCTCCGGACAGATCGCGACCGCCGAACAGGCCGCGCCCGAAAAGAGCCTTGTTCACGTCTTTGACGGTCTGACCGGAGTCATCGAAGCAGACCGGGAGCTCCTTGAAGAAGGCGTCGCCCATCGGCAGCGTCACGCCCGGGATGCGCGCGAGCGCGCGGGCCCCATAGTGAGCGCGTCGGATGATCGTGTCTCCGACCTCGCGCATTCCCTGCGGCCCCATCGTCGCGAGGTAGACGCCGGCACAGATGGCCCATAGCCCTGTCTGGGTACCGACCCAGTCGGGAGCCTTCTCGCGCTGACCGTAGGATGTACGGCCGCTGAGCAGCTCGCCGAAGGTGTGCTGGCCCGGCGCCTCGGTCTCGACGATCGTGTAGATGGCGAACGGGCACTCCGTGACGAAGCGGTCGTCGTCGCGAAACGCCATGAAACCGGAGAGCCCCGTACCGCAGCTCATGTGAATGCCGAGAGGCTGCAGATCGCCGACGGCGATGTCGGCGCCGTAGCTGCCCGGGGACGAGACGATGCCCAAAGAGATGGGGTCGACCCCGGCGATCGACACGGCGCCGGCGGCGCGCGCGAGGTCGCAGATCTCGGCGGCCGCCGGTTCGAGCTGCCCCAGATAGCCCGGGTTCTCGAAGTAGACGGCCGCGGTGTCCGCGGACAGACGCCTCCTCAGGTCGTCGAGCAGCATCCGCCCGCTCAGCGGGTCGCAGGCCACCAGGTGGACAGGCAGATGCCTCTCCATGTACTCGGGCTCGCAGAGCTCGCGGATGATGGACAGGCGCTCCCGGCCGAGGTTCTCGGGGACGAGAACCTCCCGGCGGCCGCTGATCCGCGCGGCCATCCGCGCGGCGAAGCCGGCCGCTGAGCCCCAGTCGTACGTGGGCTCGACGACGACCTCGTAGTCGAGCAGCTCGGCCATCAGGCTGTTGTACTCGAAACGCGCCTGGTGCTTGCCCAGATCCGAGTAGCTGCCGCCGCTGTAAGCGGTCAGGAGCTCGCCACGGCCGACGATCTCGTCGCAGACCGCGGGCACAAAGTGATTCCAGCAGCCCCCGCCAAGGAAGCTCAGATACTCGGCGCACGATGTGTTGCGCGCGAGGATCCCCTCGACATGCCGCTTGAGATCGAGCTCCGACGTCAGTGGCTCGGGCAGGTCCAGAAGACGGTCGAGACGGAGGTCGCGGGGGATCTCCTTGAGGATCTCCTCGACGTCGGTGAGCCCTATGTCGGCGAGCATCTCGCGCTTGACCTCCGGGACCGAGTTGGGGATGTAGGGATGGACGAACGGTCCCATCGCGTCGTGCACCACCGCACCAGCCTTTCGCATCGAGGGGGGGTAGCCGGTCAGCTCCTCCTCTGTGTCCGCTCCCGTCGCAGGCGCACGTCATATCGGCCGCGGTGAGCGGCCCGACGACCGCGCCGTGGTGGGCGCCCCGGAGACCGGCGCCTGACTCCCGCCCTCGCCGGTCCCCGCAGGCAGGGTATCGCAGCGGGAGCTGACCGGCTACCCTCATCCTGCCGATAGAGCAGCCGCCCACGCGGCGCGCGGAGAGGAGAGGGATGCCGGCGGACGACGACGTCGAGGCGGCGGAAGCCCACGCGAGGATCAGGGGCGCGGACGGCGCGCCGCAGGGCGTCGCGGCCGTGGGCCGCGACGCCGCCCTGCGCGCCGTGCAGGTCGCGCTCATCAAGGAGATCGACGAGGCGATCGGCAGGCTCGAGCGCGCCCACCTCGGCGAGGCGACGCGCGAGCACCTCGAGATCCTGCGCAGCCTGCTCAAGGCGCAGGTGAGCGCCTACCTCGAGCACTTCGTCGCGCGGCGCGCCACGCTCTTCTCGCACACCTCGGTGATGTACGCCGGCGAGGCCGGCGAGGCCGGCGTCCTCTCCACGACCTTCCGTGGTCTCCTCGAAGGAGGCGCCTTCACCAGCGGTCAGGGAGCACGGCTGGTGCAGCTCATCGGCGACCGCCGCACGCTGGTGGTCTTCGGCGAGCGCGCCACCGGCAAGTCCACGCTGCTCAACTCCCTCTTCGAGCTCGTCTCTGTGGACGACCGTTTCGTGGCCATCGAGCGCGGCCCTTCCCTGCCCGCTCTGAAGGAGCGCTCGTTCTGCGTGCGACTCGGCGTGGACGCCGACAGCGACGCTTCCTCCCTGTTCGCCAAGGCCCGGCGCATGGATCCCGGACGACTCGTCGTCGGCGAGATCCACGGCGCGGAGATCCGCGAATTCTTCACGCTGCTCGCCGAAGACCCCCGCATCGGCGGCATGGCCACCCTTCGCGCCGACAGCGTGAGCCGGGCCGTCGAGGCGATCGTCGCGGCGTTCGGCGGCGACGACGCCTACGCCCGCGAGGTCGTCGCGCACGTGAAGCCCGCCTTCGTGCACCTGCGCGCGGACGAGACCGGCCGGCCGCGCCTGGCCGCCATCTGGAGCATCGCCGGTCTGGTCGACGGCGAGCTCGCCGTGGAGGAGCTGGACACCGGCGCCTCGGCCGCCAGCCTGCTCGTGGCTGAGGCCTGAGCGCCGGCGGCGCCCTCGCGCCGGCCTCGCCGCTCGCGCCTGAGCGGTCAATGTCACCGTCCCGACGCGACAAATGTCACCGCGCGCGGCCATCGTCACCCTTCACACCGCGCGCCCCGCGCGGTACGGTTTGCCTGTACCCGCCGAGGGCTGGTAGAGTGCCCGTTCACGTTGCCGCAAGGCAGCTTGTCACCCCTGCTCCAGCTTCCGATGCTGGGGCCGCGAAGACCACAGGAGGTGATCGCGATCAACAAGTATGAGCTCATGCTCATCGTGAACCCGAACGCGGACGAGGAGCGCCAGAAGGAGATCGTCGAGCGGCTGCGCGCCACCGTCGAGAAAGGCGCCGGCAACGTCGCCGGCGTCGATGAGTGGGGCAAGAAGAAGCTCGCCTACGAGATCAAGAAAGAACCCGAAGGCGTCTACACCGTCATCACGTTCACGGCCACTCCCGCCACCCTCGCCGAGGTCGAACGCGTCCTGGGCATCACCGACGAGGTCCTGCGCTTCATGACCACGCGGCAGAAGTCCTGACGACCTTTTCGAGCGAAGGGAATACACCGTGCCCAGTTCAGTCAACGTCGTCGTCCTCATCGGCAATCTCACGCGCGATCCCGAGCTCCGCGCCACGGCCGGCGGCACGAGCGTGTGCAAGCTCGGCCTGGCCGTGAACGAACGCGCCAAGGATCCCGCCACCGGCGAGTGGGGCGAGCGGCCGAACTACTTCGATATCGACGTGTTCGGCGCGCAAGGCGAGAGCTGCGCCCAGTACCTCACCAAGGGTCGTCAGGTCGCCGTTGAAGGCCGCCTGCGCTGGCGGTCCTGGGAGACGCAAGAGGGCCAGAAGCGCTCGGCCGTGAGCGTCGTCGCCAACACCGTCCAGTTCATCGGCCCTCGCGACAGCGGCGGCCAGGGCGGCGGCGGCTCCTGGAGCGCGGGCGGCCAGTCCGCCGGCGGCCCGGGCGGGCCCGGCTTCAGCAAACCCGGCCCCGACCCCGCCAAGGACGACTTCGTCGAGTCGGGCGACGACGACATCCCGTTCTAAGCTGTAGGTGACGGCGCTCAGCGGAGCGCCACGAGGAGAGCACACGCATGCCCAGTTCCAGACCAACGCCGCGGCGCGAGAAGAAAGGCAAGGCCGGCGTCGCCGACCCGTCTCGCCGCCGTTCCTGCACTTTCTGCAAGGAGAAGACCGACGAGGTCGACTTCAAGGACTTCCCGGCGCTTCGCCGCCTGACGTCCGAGAAGGGCAAGATCCGCTCGCGCCGCATCACCGGCGCCTGCCCGCGCCACCAGAACCAGGTCGCCGTGGCGGTCAAACGCGCCCGTGAGATGGCGCTCCTGCCCAACGCCGGCCGCTGAGGAGGGCTGCATGGAGGTCATCCTGCTCCAGGACGTCGAGAACCTCGGCGAAAAAGGTTCACTATCCAACGTGGCCCGGGGCTACGCACGCAACTATCTGATTCCGCGCAAGCTGGCCGAGCCGGCCACCCCCGGCAAGATCGCCGAGTTCCGGCGCCGCGAAGAAGAGCGCAAGTCGCGCGATGCCCGCATGTCGGTCCAGGCCGAGGAGTACACGGCGACGCTCAACAAGACCGTGCTCACGCTGACCGCCAAGGCCGGCGAGGGCGACCGCCTGTTCGGCTCCGTCACGGGCGCCGACGTGGCCGACGCCATCAAGGACGCGCGCGGCTTCACCATCGACAAGCGCAAGGTGCTGCTCGAGGAGCCCATCAAGGAGCTCGGTACCTTCATGGTCGACGTCGAGGTGGCAGAGGGTTTCGTCGCCTCGGTCAAGATCATCGTCACGGCCGAATAGCGGCCTGACAGACCAACGTTCTTCCGCGACGGGCGGGGGCGGCACAGCCGCCCCCGCCCGTCGCTCGTACGCCGCCTCTCTTCCGTCACCGGCGGGCGCTATCATGACGGCGCCACGTCGCATAGACTGCGGGTTCCAGACCACCCGCCCGCCCCCGGAGACCACATGGCCGCCACGCGCCTCGAGACCGTACCAAGCCATCTCCCACCGCACGACCTCGAGGCCGAGCAGTCGGTGCTCGGCGCCATGCTCGTCAACCCGAACGCCATCACCGCCGTCGCGGAGTCGCTCTCGGCCGACGACTTCTACCGCGACACGCACCGGCTCATCTACCGCGCGGCGCTCACCCTGTACGACAGGGGCGAGGAGGTCGATGTGGTCACCCTCAGCGCCCAGCTCGAGCGCGAGGGCGTGCTCGAGCGCGCCGGGGGGCGCGAGCTCGTGCACACGCTGGCCGAGCTCGTGCCGGCGGCGGCCAACGCCGCCCACTACGCCGGCATCGTCCGCGAGCAGAGCGTGCTGCGCGCCCTCATCCGCGTCGGCAACGAGATCGCGGAGCTCGGCTACCAGCACCCCGGCAACACCCACGAGCTCCTCGACCGCTGCGAGCAGAAGGTCTTCGCCATCCAGCAGCAGCGGCGCGTCGCCGAGTTCCAGCACATCAAGCAGGTCCTTGTCGCCAACTTCGAACGCCTCGACCAGATGCAGCAGGGTCGTGGGGTGAGCGGCGTCGCCAGCGGCTTCGAGGGCATCGACAGGCTCACCGGCGGCTTCCAGAAGGCCAATCTCATCGTCCTGGCGGCGCGGCCGGGCGTGGGCAAGACCTCTCTGGCCCTCAATATCGCCCAGACCGTGGCCGTCGAGGGCAAGGCGTCGGTGGCCGTCTTCAGCCTCGAGATGAGCGCCCAGGAGCTCGGCGAGCGCATGATGTGCTCCTCGGCCCGCGTCAGCTCGCACAAGGTGCGCACCGGCAGCCTGTCGGGCGACGACTACGCCAAGCTCGTGCAGGCGGCCGGCGAGCTCGAGAAGGCCGATATCTTCATCGACGACACCGCCGGCCTCAACATGTTCGAGCTGCGCGCCAAGGCGCGCCGCCTGCAAGCCAAGCACGCCCTGTCGCTGGTCATCGTCGACTACCTGCAGCTCATGTCCGGCGACAGCCGCGCCGAGAACCGCCAGCAGGAGGTCTCCAACATCTCCCGCTCCATGAAGCAACTGGCCCGCGAGCTCGACGTGCCGGTGATCGCCGTCTCGCAGCTCAACCGCTCCCCCGAGGCGCGCGCCGACCGCGAGCCGCAGCTCGCCGACCTGCGCGAATCGGGGGCCATCGAGCAGGACGCCGACATGGTCATGTTCCTCTACGAAGACCCCAGCGACCCGGCCTCCAAGGGCGTCGTCAAGCTCAAGATCGCGAAGCACCGCAACGGCCCGACCGGCTTGGTACGCCTGGGCTTCGTGAGGGACTACACCAAGTTCCGCACGCTCAGCCAGGCCGAGGACTTCGAGTACGACGGGCAGTAGCGCGCGCCGCGTCCGCCGCCGCCGACCACGAGCATGAGCCCTCACCTCACCGCCTTTCAGGTCCCGTCGCTCGACCCTGTCGCGCTGTTGCGCGAGCTGGGCCTCGAAGGGCGCGCGCCGGTGGCGCTGCTCGATTCGGCCGGCGGGTCGGCGCAGCTGGCCCGCCGGCACTACCTCGCCTGGAACCCGGTGTTTCGCCTCAGGGTGCGCGGCGGCGTGGTGCGCGTCACCACGGCGCCCGGCGCGGACTGGGACGCGGCGGCGCGCGAAGTGGCGCGGCAGGCGCGCGCCCTCGAAGCGCTCGAACCCTTCGCGGCGGTCCGCGCCGCCACGCGGCTGGCCGCGCTGCCCGGGGCGCCGCGGCCGGCCGGGCAGGCGGACCCTCCGCCGGCCGACCCCCCACCCACCCCGGGCGCCGCCATCGACTTCCCCGAGGCGGAGGCCCTCTTCGGCCTGTTCGCCTACGACGCCGTGCGCTACCTCGAGCGCCTGCCCGACACCACGCGCGACGATCTGGGCCTGCCGGACATCGACGTCTTCCTGCCCGGCAGGCTGCTGCGCTACGACCTGGCCGGCGGCGAAGCGCTGCTGGTCGACCGGCTCTCGGGTGACGCGGCCCGGGCGGGGGAGGCAGGCGCGCGCGTGGGCACAGCCCTCGCCGGCGCGCGCAACTACGCCCCCGCCGCCCTGCACGGCAACGACCTCTCTGTGTTCCGCTCCAACTTCACGCGCCCCGAGTACGAGGCCGTGGTCGCCCGTACCCGCGAGTACGTGTACGCCGGCGACATCTTCCAGGCCAACCTGTCGCAGCGCCTCGACGGCATCTACGCGCTGCCGAGCCTGCACCTCTACCAGACGCTGCGCACCGTCAACCCCTCGCCCTTCGCCGGGTATCTGCACTTCGGCGACTACGAGCTCATCTCGTCGTCGCCGGAGCGCCTCGTCTCGCTGGACCGGGACGGCTGGGCAGAGACGCGACCCATCGCCGGCACGCGCCCGCGCGGCGACCGGCGCCCCGAAGACGACGCGCTCGCCGAGGAGCTCAACCTCGACCCCAAGGACCGCGCCGAGCACATCATGCTCGTCGATCTCGAGCGCAACGACCTCGGCAAGGTCTGCGAGTACGGCACGGTCCGCGTGTCCGAGCTCATGGTCAACGAGTACTACTCGCACGTGATCCACATCGTGAGCAACGTGCGCGGGCATCTGCACCCGAGCCGCGACGCCGTCGACCTCACCAAGGCGATGTTCCCCGGCGGCACCATCACCGGCTGCCCCAAGGTGCGCTGCATGGAGATCATCGACGAGCTCGAGACCGTGCGCCGCGGGCCCTACACGGGCTCGTTCGGCTGGATCGCCGCGCACACCCTCGACCTCAACATCGTGATCCGCACGCTGGTGCGCGTCGGCGACCGGCTGTTTCTGCAGGTCGGCGGGGGCATCGTCGCCGACTCGCTGCCCGAGCGCGAGCGCAGAGAGACCCTGCACAAAGCGGCCGGTATGCTCCGCGCCGTCAGCGCGGGCATCGCCGAGCAGGCGGGCTGAGCCGCGCGCGGTGGCCGCGGACGGCCGGCGCTCGCCGCGCGCCTCAGGCGACGGCCGCGAGCGCCGGCTGAGCGGCAGCCCGGCCGACGCGATACACTTCCTTCATGACCGTGCTCATGCTCAACGGCGAGCTGCTCGCCCCCGAGAAGGCCACCCTGCCCGCCACCGACCGCGCCCTGACCCACGGGCTCGGCCTCTACGAGACGCTCAAGCTTGTGGACGGCGTCCCCGTGTTCTTCGAGGAGCACGTTGCGCGCCTCGACCTCGGCCTCGACGAGCTCGGCCTCGAGCGCCCCTGCTCCCGCGCCGAGATGGCCGCGCAGATCCGCCGGCTGTCCGCGGCCGGCGACGTGCCGGACGGCGCCTGCCGCGTGCTGGTCACGGCCGGGCCGCCGCAAGGCACGCCCGGCCTGCTCATCCAGACCGACCGGCGGCGCTTCCCGGCGCGGCCGCTGCGCGTGATCAGCTACCTCGGCGTGCGCGTGCGCGCGCAGCTCAAGGCGATGACCGTGATGCAGTCGTACCTCGCCCAGCGCGCGGCCACGGCCGCGGGCGCCGACGACGCCATCCTCGTCGATGAAGAGGGTCGCATGTTCGAGGGCGCCACCTCCAACATGTTCCTCGTCCGCGGCGGCGGCCTCGTGACGCCGCCGGCCGAGGGCGCCATCCTGCCGGGCGTGCTGCGCGCCAAGGTCGAAGAGCTGGCGAGCGCGCACGGCATCCCGGTGGTCGAGGCGTTCGCGCGGGTCGCCGACCTGCGCCCCGACGACGGCATGCTGCTCACCAGCAGCGTGCGCGGCATCGTGCCGGTGGGCAGCGTCGATGGTCACGACCTGCGCGTCGACGAGGCGCTCCTCGGGCGTCTGCGCGCGCTTGTCGGCGCCGCCGAAGAGGCGAGCACGGCCGCCTTCCGCGCCGCGTACCTCTGAGCCGCCGGGCTCCATCGACCCGACCCGCACAGGAAGGCAGGGGGCGTGCGCAAGCGCAGCGGCAGATCCACCCTTGAGAGCGTGGTCACCGTCAACGCTGTGGTCATTCTGTTCGGCGCGGTCCTGGACACACTCCTCGTGAGGCGTTTCCCGCAGGTCAACGCCGGCATCATCGTGGGCGTCTACTTCCTGATCATGGTGAGCGTCATGGCGGCCGCCAACTTTCTGGTCTTGCGCAGCGCCTTTCGCCCCCTGCTCGAGCTCAGCCACACGATGGCGGGCATCAGCCGCCCCGCCCTGGACCAGCCGATCCCGGCCGAGCAGATGCCCGATCCCGACTTCCGCACCGTGGTGGAGTCGTTCTCGGCGATGCTCGATCGCATGGCCCTGGAGTCGCGCGCCTACTCGGCCAAGGTCTTCGAGAGCATCGAGGACGAGCGCCGGCGCATCGGCCGCGAGCTGCACGACGACACCAGCCAGTCGCTGGCCGCGGCGCTGCTCAACCTCGACATCGCCGAGAAGACGATGGCTCCCGACTCGGCGTCGTTCGAGCAGGTCGCCGCGGCCCGCGACATCCTGCACCATTGCCTCGGGCAGCTGCGCCTGCTGGTCTACGACCTGCGGCCGTCGATGCTCGACGACTTCGGCCTCGCCCCGGCGGTGCACTGGTACGTCGACACGCACCTGCAGGCAGCGGGCCTGCGCGTCGTCACCGACATCGACAGCGTCGAAGGGCGTCTCCCGCCGGCGCTCGAGACCGCCGTGTACCGCATCGCGCAGGAGTCGCTGTCCAACGTCGTGCGCCACGCCCACGCCACGCGCGCGATACTCCACATCAACACGACGCCCGAGCACGTGTCGCTGTCGGTCAGCGACAACGGCATCGGCTTCGACCCCGCTGCCCTGGCCCGCGCGAGCGATGGGCGCTCCGGCGTGGGCCTGCTGTCGATCCGCGAGCGCGTCGAGGCGCTCGACGGCAGCGTGACGGTATACTCGGTGCTCGACCGGGGCACGCAGGTCCAGGTGCTCATCCCCCTACCCGCGGAGGCCAGGAGTGCCTGACGTCGGCGCCGGCGCGCGGCCCGTCCGCGTCCTCCTTGTCGACGATCACCGCATCCTGCGGGAGGGCGTGCGCGCGCTGCTCGCCGGCGAGCCGGGGATCACGGTGGTCGGTGAGGCCGAGGACGGTGAGAGCGCCGTTCTTCAGGTGGACAGCCTCAAGCCCGACGTGGTCCTCATGGACATGGTGATGCCGCGCCTCGGCGGGATCGAGGCGACGGCGCGCATCAAGGAGCGCCATCCGGAGGTCGTGGTGCTCATCATGAGCATGCACAACAACGACGAGTACGTGCAGCAGGTGATCAAGGCGGGAGCGTCGGGCTATGTGCTCAAAGGGGTCGCCGGCGGCGATCTCGTGCAGGCGATCATGGCGGTGCACGGAGGAGCTTCGTTCGTCGACCCGGCGATCGCCGCGAAGCTGGTCGAGGACTACGTGCGTCGGGTGCGCGGCGATCTCCCCAGCGACCCCAAAGAGCTCCTGACGCCGCGAGAGCAGGAGATCCTCGTGCTCGTGGCGGAAGGCCACAGCAACCACGAGATCGCCGCGCGGCTGTTTCTCAGCAAGAAGACCGTGGAGACTCATCGCGCGAACATCATGCGCAAGCTCGACCTGCACGACGTCACCGGGCTCGTCAAGTACGCGCTGCGGCGCGGCATCATCCATCTGGACTGAGGCCGCCAAACCGCCGGCGGCGTTCCTGCGGCTCAGGGTCTTCCTGTAGTCCGCCTACCGCCTTACCCGCGCCGGCGCTACCGGCGCTCCCTTGCGAAGAAGCCGTCAGATCCACGACTCACCCTGACCCGCACTTCTGCCACACTCCGATGCGGACGGAGGACGGCCGGCCTATTGTCCTTCGTGCAAGAGCCAGCCGGGAGCCGTGACGGTCGTCCTTGACAAGAGGCCGAAGCAGGCCGAGCAAGCTCCCGGATGTCGGCTCTCTTCATGCCGCGGTCCACACGACCTCTGGCCGGCCCTCCATGTGCCTGGTCCCCGGCTGCCGTCTCGAGCACGTATCCCCCGTGCGCGCCTTCCATCACGGGGTCGTGGCCAGAGCAGCGGCGCATGGGGCGCCACAACGACCGACAGGGGGAGTCATGAAACATCGCTCGTCAATCTGGGTAGTGGCGCTCATCGCCATGCTCGCCATCTCCGTAGCCGCCGGGGTGACCGCCTGCGGCAGCAGCGGCGACAGCGGCGGCGGCGGCGGAGCCTCCGAGGTCAAGATCGGCACGCTGTACCCGGTCAGCGGCGACCTCGCCAAGCTCGGCGACCAGTGCCTGAGCGGCGTCAAGCTCGCCGTCGAAGAGATCAACGCCGCCGGCGGCATCAAGTCCATGGGCGGCGCCAAGATCACGCTCGTCGAGGCAGACAGCCAGGGCAAGCCGGACGTCGCCATCAGCGAGGTCGAGCGCCTTGTTCAGCAGGACAATGTGGCGGCCATCCTCGGCACCTATCAGTCGAGCGTGGCCCTGCCGGCGACTCAGGCCGCCGAGCGCCAGCAGACGCCGATGCTGATCACCACGGCGGTCGCCGACGCCATCACCGACAAGGGCTACAAGTACATCTTCCGCATCTGCCCGAAGGCCTCGTGGTACGCCAAGGACCAGATCACCTTCGCGCAGGCGATGCCTGACATGGGTGGCCCCACGATCAAGACGGTGGCTCTGCTTCACGAGGACACCGACTTCGGTCAGTCCACCTCCGCGGGCCAGCTCAAGTACGCCGCGGAGGCCGGCATCGAGGTCGTCGCCAACGTCGCCTACCCGGCTTCATCCGCCGACCTCACCACGCAGGTCAGCAAGATCAAGGCCGCCAACCCGGACCTCGTGCTCACCACCACGTACCTGAACGACTCCATCCTCATCGCCCAGGCCCGCGAGACGCTCGGCATGAAGCAGATCTTCTTCGACGCCGCCGGTGGTACCGTGGATCCGCAGTTCATCAAGACCCTGGGAACCGCCGCCGAAGGATGGCTCACCGAGATCGAGTTCTCGGTCGACGCTTCGCCCCTCAGCGAGGAGCTCAACGCGGCCTACAAGGCCAAGTACGGCGACGACATGACCGGCAACGGCATGGACGGCTACCAGGGCGTCTACGTGCTCGCCAAGGCCCTCGAGGATGCCGGCTCGGCCGACAGGGCCAAGCTGCGCGACGCCATCGCCAACGTGAAGATGGTCGCCGGCACCGACAGGGTGGTCATCCCCACCGACGAGATCACCTTCACGCCCGACGGCGAGATCACCAGCGCTCCGCTCTACGTGGTCCAGATTCAGAAGGGCGTGTTCCAGACGCTCTTCCCGCTGCCCGCGCCAGGCAAGCTGATCGTGCCCTGACGATCGCCGATCGGGGGCGGCGGAGTCAGCACCCCTCCGCCCCGCACAGCGACCGCGACCCCGGCGACCGTCTCGCAGGCCGGGGTCGCGGTCCCCTCCGACTCCGCGCTCGCAACGACAGTCTCGCTCGAAATGGGAGCTGCTAGATGGACTTGAACTTTTCCGGCGCCGTGATCAGCCAGGCGATCGCCAGCGGCATCATGCTCGGCGGTCTGTTCGCCCTGATCTCGATCGGACTGACGCTCATCTGGGGCGTCATGAAGATCATCAACTTCGCGCAAGGCGAGTTCCTGATGGTGGGGCTCTACCTTGCCTACTTCTTAGTCGCCTGGGGCCACATCGACCCCTACATCACCATCCTCGTCACTGTGCCCTTCATGTTCTTCTTCGGGATCGGGATCTTCCGCGTCACCATCAGCCCGATCCTCAAAGACCCCGTCATGAACCAGATCATGCTCACGCTGGGGGTCTCGCTGATCCTGCAGAACCTCGCGCTCGTGATCTTCAGCGCCGACGTGATGTCGGTGCGCACGCGCTACTCGACCTGGAACTTCGATATCGGGCCGGTCGTGATCAGCGTCCCGCAGCTGATCGCCCTCTTCGGCTCGGTGATCTGCACCGTCGCGGTGTGGTACTACCTCAAGACCACCGACTCGGGCCGCGCCATCCGCGCCTCGGCGCAGAATCCCACGGCCGCGACGCTCATGGGCATCGACGTGCCGCGCACGTACCTGCTGGCCTTCGGGCTCGGCTCCGCCACCCTCGGCCTCGCCGGCTCGCTGATGATCCCCTTCTACTACACGTCGCCGACCGTCGGCCTCTTCCTGGGCCTGATCATGTTCATCGTGGTCGTGCTCGGCGGTATGGGCAACCTCATGGGCTGCTTCGTCGGCGGGCTCGTCATCGGGCTCGCCGAGACGGTCGGCGCCGCGGTGTTCCCCGGTTCGCTGGCGCGCGTGTTCACGTTCGCGATCTTCATCATCTTCCTGCTCTTCCGCCCGCAGGGGATCCTCTCGCGGAGGCAGACATGAACGCCAGGATGCCGTACATCGGCATCCTCGTGGTCGGCGCCCTCATGTGCCTGCTGCCGCTCGTCCTCAGCACCTACTACCTGCACATCGCCATCCTGGTGCTGATCTGGGCGTTCCTCGCCTGCGCCTGGAACATCCTCGGCGGCTACGCCGGGCAGCACTCGCTGGGCAACGGCCTGTACATGGGGATCGGCGCCTACACCGTGGCCTACCTCACCAATCGCTTCGACCTCACGCCCTGGCTGGGGCTGCTCGTGGCGATCGTCCTCTCGGCGGCGGCGGCGGCGTTCATCGGCTGGATCGTGTTCCGCTACGCCCTGAAGGGCGCCTACTTCGCCCTCGTGACGATCGCCCTCGCCGAGGCCGCCGTCTACGTCGTCAGCAACATCCCCGCGCTCGGCGGCGCCGGGGGCATACAGCTGGAGTATCGTGGCAACAGTCTCGCCTACATGCAGTTCGCCGGCAAGAACGGCTACTTCTTCATGGGCGTGATCATGCTCGTCTTCATCCTGCTGCTCACGCAGTGGTACAGGGGCAAGCGCTTCTTCTACCAGCTCATCGCCGTCCGCGAGAACGAAGACGCCGCCGAGGCGCTCGGCGTCGACACCGTCAAGGCCAAGATCAAGGCCAACGTGATGAGCGGTGTGCTGTGCGCCGTGGGCGGCGTGTTTTACGTCCAGTACTTCCTGTACGTCGGGCCGCGCAGCGTGTTCGGCGAGATCGTCTCCGTGCAGATCCTCATCTACGCCATCGTCGGCGGCCTGGGCACCACATGGGGCCCGGTGGTGGGAGCCGTGCTGCTCGTGCCTCTCTCCGAGATCGCCCGCGCCCAGCTCGGCAACTCCTTCCAGGGAGCGCATCTGCTGCTCTACGGCGCCGTGATGGTGTTGACCATGCTGTTCATGCCCTTCGGCATCGTCGGCGCGTTCCAAAGGTTGCGTCAGCGCTGGCAGCACCGCAGCGCTACGCCGCTGGTCGACAGCCAGGGTGGTGAGGCCTCGTGACCGCCATGCTCGAAGTCCGCGGGCTCACGCGCCGCTTCGGCGGCCTCGTGGCCGTCAACGACCTGAGCTTCGAGCTGAACGAGGGTGAGATCGTCGGGCTGATCGGACCGAACGGTTCGGGCAAGACCACCACGTTCAGCATGCTGTCGGGGGCACTGCGGCCGTCGGCCGGCTCTATCACCTTCAACGGCGAGCGCATCGACGGCCTCAAGGCCAACCGCGTGTGCCACAAGGGGCTCGCCCGCACCTTTCAGGTGGTGCAGCCCTTCCCCGACATCACCGCCTGCGAGAACGTCATGATCGGGGCGTTCGCGAACACGGGCTCGGGCCGCGCGGCCGAGAAGGTGGCGCGCGAGAAGCTCGCGCAGGTGGGTCTGAGCCCCAAGGCCGACACGCTGGCCAAGGAGCTCACTCTCCTGCAGCTCAAGCGCCTGGAGATCGCCAAGGCGCTGGCCACCGACCCCAAGCTGCTCCTGCTCGACGAGGTCGCGGCCGGTCTCACCCCGACCGAGGTCGACGTGGTGCTCGACCTCGTCAACCAGCTTCACGCGGAGGGCATCACGTTCATCATCGTCGAGCACGTCATGCGCTTCGTCATGAACCTCTCGCACCGTTGCATCGTGATCGACTTCGGCTCTCTGATCGCCGAAGGCACACCCGAGGAGGTCCTCAACAACCCGGCCGTCCACGCGGCCTATCTCGGTGAGGAGGCCTCCATTGCTTAGCGCCCAGAACCTCGTGGTCAAGTACGGGATGTTCAGCGCCCTCAACGACGTGTCCATCAAGGTCGAAAAGGGACAGATCGTGGGCATCGTCGGCGCCAACGGCGCCGGCAAGTCGACCCTCCTGAACGCCATCTCCGGCATCAACAAGGCCACGTCCGGCAGCCTCATGTTCGAAGACATGGACCTCACCAGGATGAGCGCCCATGCCATCGTGCGCGCCGGCGTGGTGCAGGTGCCCGAGGGTCGCCGCCTGTTCCCCGAGATGACGGTCTACGAAAACCTGCTGGTGGGCTCGGCGCACAAGCGCGCGCGGGCAGACCGCAGTGAGAACTTCGACAAGGCATTCTCGCTCTTCCCGCGCCTCAAGGAGCGCGAGAGCCAGATCGCCCGCACGCTCTCGGGCGGCGAGCAGCAGATGGTCGCCGTGGCCCGGGCGCTGATGTCGAGCCCGCGCATCCTCATGATGGACGAGCCGTCCCTCGGCCTCGCCCCGATCGTCATCCAGGAGATCTTCAAGGTCGTGACCAAGCTGCGCGAGCTCGGCCTGACCATCCTGCTGGTCGAGCAGAACGTACACCACTGCCTGCTGATCTCCGACTACGCCTACGTTCTCGAGACCGGACAGCTCGTGCTCGAGGGCACGGGTCAGGACGTGCTCGACAACCCCATGACCAAGGCCGCCTATCTGGGGATGGCGGTGAAGGAGGAGGCCGCGGTCGATTGACCCCCTGACCGCTGCCCCCCGACGGGGCCGTCCCGCGTTCTCTGCGGGGCGGCCCCGTTTCCCGCTTTGGGTGGCGGCGCCGGGCAGCCGCAGGTGCTTCGGTCAGCTTTCCCGTCGACAGACCTGTGGACCCGTGCTACACTGGTCCCGTGGAGCAGAGCGAGCGGGAGGCGACCAGTGGCCAATCTCACCATAGCCATCGAGGACGACGTACTGAAGAAGGCGCGCCTGCACGCCCTTGAGCAGGGCACATCGGTGAACGCAGTCGTGCGTGAGTTCCTGCGCGAGTACACGGGCAAGGCGTCGCGGCAAGCCGAGGCCGGCCGGCGGCTCATCGAGCTGGCGCACCACAACGCGACCGTCGTCGGACCCATCGCGTGGACTCGAGAGGAACTGTACGACAGGCCCAGGCGATGACGCGTCCGGACGCCGTGTTCTTCGATACCAACGTCCTGCTCTACCTCTTCAGTCGCGATGACCCCGACAAACAGCGCGTCGCCGAATCTCTCTTCGCCGAGGCGACTCGCGCGGGGTCGGCCACGGTGAGCACCCAGGTGCTGCAGGAGTTCTACGCCGTCGCTACCCGAAAGCTCGCGGAACCCCTCGTCCACGCAACGGCCCGTCTGGCCGCCCAAGGGTTCTCGGAGCAGAACGTGGTGCGGCTCGAATCGTCCATGCTCCTCAAAGCGATGGATCGATCCGTCGCCGACACGCTGTCGTTCTGGGACGCCGTAATCGTCGAGGCAGCGCTCGCGGGAGGCTGCCGGACTCTGTACAGCGAGGACTTTCAGCACGGGCGCGCCTTCGGACCATTGCGCGTCGTCGACCCGTTCCGCAGAGACTGACCCGTCGGCAGGGCGGCGGCAGGCCGTCGGGCGGCGCTCACCCCTGCGTCAGGCGACGCCAAGCCTCCAGGTACTTCTCGGCGGTCTTCGCCGCCACCTCGGGCGGCAGCTCGGGGCCCGGCGCGGTCTTGTCCCAGGCCAGCGTCTCGAGGTAGTCGCGCACGAACTGCTTGTCGTAGCTCGGCTGGCTCTGGCCGGCCACGTAGCCGTCTGCCGGCCAGAAGCGCGACGAATCGGGGGTCATCACCTCGTCGATGAGGATCAGCTCACCGTCGAGGATGCCGAGCTCGAACTTGGTGTCGGCGATGATGATGCCGCGTTCCAGGGCGTAGGCGGCGCCGAACGCGTACAGCTCCAGCGAGACGTCGCGGACCTTCTCTGCCAGCTCCTTTCCAACCAGGTCGACCGTGCGCTCGAACGAGATGTTCTCGTCGTGGTCGCCGAGCGCCGCCTTGGTCGACGGCGTGAAGAGCGGCTCCGGCAGCCGACTCGCCTCGACGAGGCCCTGCGGCAGCGCGATGCCGCACACGCCGCCGGTCCTTTCGTAGTCCTTGCGCCCCGAGCCCGTGAGATAGCCGCGCACGATGGCCTCGACCGGCAGGGCCTCGGCCCTGTGGACGACGATGGAGCGGCCTGCGAGGTGCTTGTGCTCCGCGTCGGTGCTGAACGGCTCGGGATCGACGATGTGGTTGGGGACGATGGCGCTGGTCTTGTCGAACCAGAAGTTGGCGATCTGCGTGAGCACGACGCCCTTGTCGGGAATCGGCGTGGGCAAGATGACGTCAAAGGCCGACAGCCGGTCGGTGGTGACGATGAGCATCTCGTTGGGGGCGTACTCGTAGACGTCACGCACCTTGCCGCGGCTGATGAGCCGCCAGGCGGTCTCGTGGGATTCGTACAGCGTCGCCACTGGCGTCACGCTCCTTCTGATTCGGTTGGCGCACACAGAGCGCCGGACAGGGCGGCCGGCTGAGCCCCTCCGCCGGCGATGAGCTCGAGCAAAGCTTCGGCCGCCGCGCGGGGGCCGGCGCTCTCGGCGCCGGGCAGCCCCAGCTGCGTGCGTAGCTGCCCGACGTACACGCCGGCCGCGTAGGCGGCGGCGAACGTCTTGCGCGCCAGGGCTTCGTGCTGCTCCGGGCGCTGCGCCGGCCCAAACGGGTTGGCGAAGTAGCTGTGCGTGAGCCCTGTCGACGTCGTGGTGCCTTTGGACATGGCGGCGCCGCCCGAGAAGACGGCCAGCGCCCCCTCTTGCTCGGGCAGCCGTTCGAGCACGGGATGCTCTTCGTCGACCGCCTCGTAGTTGTTGGCGTACAGCAGATAGTCCACCGGGTAGCCGCGCAGCACGTCTTCGAGCGACGTCACCGGCAGCACCACCCGCGCGTTCACGCGGTTGGGGCTCATGATGATGGCGCGGTCCATCTGCCCGAAGGCGTAGCCTTGCTGCAGGTCGTCGAGCCGCACGAACGCGCCGATCTCGGTGCCGTAGCCCAGCACGCGGCCGTCGGCGGCGACCTCGAGCGAACCCATGTCGTCGGCGATCACGCGCACCTCACGGATGCGCTCGTCGCCGACGATGCGCAGCGCCTCCAGGGTCTCCGACTTGCCGGTGGCCGTATCGCCGATGATGAGCACGCCGGCGGCGGCGCCGTCGGCCAGCACCAGCCGCGTGTAGGCGCCGTGGAACGGCATCAAGCCGCGGTCCATGGCGGCCACGTTGTGCAGCGTGAGCACCATCTTCTTGAGATAACCGAAGTAGCCGAAGCGGTCTTCGAGGGGGACGGCCGCGACGAGCAGACGACTCGCCCGGTCGTCGTGGAAGACGGTGGGCAGCTCGCCAAAACGGGCGAGCGCAGCCGGCGGGACGCCGTACAGATACACGGCGTCGGGCCCGGCGGCGATTTCTTCGTCCGACGCCACCTCGAAGAGATTCGCGAGGCTCAGGCCCAGGCCGGCGAACCGCTGATGGAAGTAGACGAAGACGACGAGCCGGCCGACCAGCGCCGGGTAACAGAGCCACCGCTCGCGCTCGAGGCTGAGGCCGCCGAGCGGGTTGTCGGCGACCTCCGTGAACTGGCCGCTGCGCGTGTTGGTTGGCGGATCAAGCAGCAGGGGCGGGTACATGAGCAGGTTGCGCACGAACGGGATGCCGGCCAGCAGCTCGCGGTAGCGAGCCGGGGCCGGCCACTTCTGCGGCACGACGTAGACGCCCACCTCGGCGCCGGCCGCGACCTGGCGGTAGACGCGCGGCCGCCCACCGGTGACGTTCTCGGCGACATCGCGATAGAGGTCGCGGACCAGCCGCGCGAGAGTCTCCACGGTCTGGCTGAAGGCGCGCAGCGGCTGCTTGTCACCCGGCTGCGCCGCAGCGTCGGCGCGCACCACGAGGAAGCGGTCCCAGCGGCGCCAGAAGTCGTAGAGGCCCTCCACGAGCTCGTGCAGGCGCTCGCGTCCGGCGAGCAGGTCGCCGGGCCCGGCCCACGTGCGCGCCACGAGCTCGAGCGGGTTGTTGGCGAGCAGGCGGATGAGATCGAGGACCGCGGCTCTCTCGGGCAGCCCCAGCTCCGTGAGCGCCGCCGGGTTGTGGCGCTCGAGGTGGTCGACGCAGAGGTCGAGGACGCGCGCAAAGCCGGCGCTCTCCACGAGCTCCTGCGTGCTCGTGCACACGGCGCCCTCGGTGTGCATCACGACCTGGCGGTCGTCGATGTCGAGTCGCAGCAGGGACATAAATCCTCCGGAAACGTTCGCGGGCTCGCCGTCAGTCACGCCGGCGAGCCCGCAGACTACCACAGGCCGGTGCGCCTGTGACCCTGCTTGCGGATACCATGGTACCTCGGCCGTCCGCCGCGCCCCCACCGTGACGGAACCCGACGAAAGGGCATATCCCACCATGGACAAGAGGCAACGCAGGAGACTGCGGGACCTGCTCGCCAGGCTCGATACCGGCGAGCGCACCAGGCTCACAAAGCGCGCCGCCAAGCTGCGCCAGGCGGCGCTGCGCACGATGACCGGCGACGCGCGCCGCCCGGAGCTGGAGGACTTCCTTCTGAGGCTGCTGGACGAGCAGGAGAAAGCGGCCGCCGGCTTCGCGGCGGCCCCGAGCGCCGCCGCCGCCCCGCCGGCCGGGCTCGACGGCAGCCGCCGCGGCACCGTGATCGTGGTGACCGCCGGCGCCTGCGTCGTGCAGGCCGGCGACGACGTGCTTGACGCGGTGCTGCCCGCCGACCTCACGCGCCGTCAGCAGAGCGGCCTGGCGGTCGGCGACGAAGCGCTGCTGGAGCCGTTCGGCAAGGGTCACCGCGTGACCGCGGTGTTGCCCCGCCGCAGCCTGCTCACGCGCGCCGACCCGCACGATGCGCGACGCTCACGCGCGATCGCCGCCAACGTGGACATCGTTGTCGTCGTGGTGGCCGCGAAGGCGCCACCGCTGCACCCGCGGCTCATCGACCGCTACCTCGTGGCGGTCGAGCGCTCGGGCGCCCGGGCAACGCTCGCGATCAACAAGGTCGACCTGCTCGACGGCGACGAGCGGCGCGACGTGCTCGCACTTCTGCAGCCGTATCGGGAGCTCGGCTTTCCGGTGCTCGCCTGCAGCGCCGCCGACGGCGAGGGCATCGAGGAGCTGCGCAGCGTGCTCTCCGGCGCGACCTGCGTCTTCGTCGGCCAGAGCGGCGTGGGCAAGTCGTCGCTGCTCAACGCCCTGCACGCGACGGCCGCGGCAAAGACCGGCGCGGTCCGCGCCGGCGACGGCCGCGGCCGCCACACCACCTCGTCGTCGAGCCTGTACGAACTGCCCGGCGGCGTGCGCGTGATCGATACGCCGGGCATCCGCCGCTTCAGCGTCGACGACGCCGACGCGGTCACGCTCGCCGACGGTTTCACCGAGTTCGCGCCATACGCGGCGCGCTGCAGGTACCGCGACTGCGCACACACGCACGAACCCGGCTGCGCGGTCAAGGCCGCCGTCGATGACGGCGCCATCGCGCGCCGCCGATACACGAGCTACCTCAAGCTGCTCGGCGGCGACGGCGACGACCCGCGACGCGGCGACGGCGCTCAGATCAGCGTTTGAGGCCGCGTGCCGCCGTATGTGGCCGGGGCCGGCGGGCTTGCGCCCGCCGGCCCCGGCGCTGCGGCCTGCCGCACCGAGCCCCGGCGCGACGAGCCCACTGCCCGCCCTTTACGTCGCGTTCGCCAGATTCGCCGCCGCGAAGTCCCAGTTGACGAGCTTGTCGAAGAACGTCTGCGTGTACACGGGGCGCAGGTTCTGGAAGTCGAGATAGTAGGCGTGTTCCCACACGTCCACCACCAGCAGCGGTGTGACGCCCTGCGCCGCCGGCATCTCGGCGTTGGGCGTGCTCACGATCTTGAGCTCGCCGTTGTCGGCCACCAGCCACGCCCAGCCGCTGCCGAAGCGACCCACGGCGGCCGCCTTGAAGTCCTCGACGAACTTCTCGTAGCTCCCGAAGGTCGCGACGAGCTTGTCGCCGAGCTCGCCGCCTGGAGCGCCTCCGCCGCCCGGCTTCATGCCCTTCCAGAAGAAGGTGTGGTTCCACACCTGCGCGGCGTTGTTGAACACGGGCTGCTTGTCGGGTTTGCCGGCCACGGCCATGATCACATCCTCGAGGGACTTGCCCTCGAGGTCGGTGCCGGCCACGAGCTTGTTGAGCGTGTCGACGTAGGTCTTGTGGTGCTTGCCGTAGTGGAAGCTGATCGTCCTCGCCGAGTAGGCCGGCTCAAGAGCGTCTTCCGCGTACGGGAGCGGCGGCAGTTCGAACGCCATCGGTCCTCCTTGTCGTGGGTCAGATGTCGACTTCTACGGCGCCGTCGGTGACGCGCGCCGGGTACGTGTGCAGGTCGTGCACACGGGTCTTCCATTGCAGCCTCTTCTCGAGCTTGAAGTACCGCTGGACGGGCTCCGGGATGGCGGCTTCGTCGCCCATATCGTGATCGATGGGCCAGCTCAGGTTCTTGCCGCTGCGGATGTCGAACTGGCCGTCGTGCAGCGGGCAGGTGAGGATCCAGCCCTCCAGCGACCCCTGGTCCAGCGGCGCGTTCTGGTGCCCGCAGCGCCGGCTCACCGCGTAGATGTCGCCGTTGTACTCGCACAGGCAGATCTCGCGGTCCTCGGCGCGCACGTACTTCATGCCGCCGGGGGCGATGTCGTCGAGCTTCGCTACTTCGTGCCACATCTCGGCCTCACCCCTCGTCCGGTGGGAACTGCAGCAGGCTGTCCGGATCGCTGACGTCCTTGTGGACGAAGAGCCCGCACCAGCAGCGTTTCATCGTGTCGAAATGCTCGCGGTGGAAGGGGATGCAGGGGCACACGATGAGCATATCTTCGGCGCGCACGCGGCTGCGCCCCTGGCAGGGGCAGAACGGCGCCCCATGATCCTGTTCCAGCTTGACCTCCTGCTCCAGCAGGAAGTCCGCGAGCTCCGCGTCGGGGGTGAACTTGTAGCCGAGCGGGTCGACGACGCGCGTGAACAGGTAGTGCAGCGATTCCTTGCGTGCGGCGCTGCCCACGGCTCAGCCCCCCCAACCTTTGAGATGCTCGAGGAACTTGCCGGGGTTGTGACCCACGATCACCTCGCCGTTGATGACCACCACGGGAAAGCGGCGGCCGCCGCTGAGCTTGTAGGCCTTCTCGGCGGCCTCGTCCTGCTGGTCGCCGGGCAGCGTGTCGACCTCGACGGACTCGAAGGCGATCCTGCTGTCGGTGAACCACTGCCTGGTCTTGCGGCACCAGGGGCACGTACTCAGCGCGTAGACCACCACCTCGTCGGTCATCGTCACGCTCCCTTCAGCTCAACGAGGACCTTGCCGTCCTCGATCCTGGTCGCGAAGGTCTCGATGCTGAGCTCGGGTGCGTCCAGCAACTGACCCGTGCGCACGTCAAAGCGCCAGTCATGGCAGGGACAGGTGAGCACGGCGCCCTCGAGGCTGCCGCCCTCCAGCGGGCACGCCATGTGGGCGCACTTGTTCGCCACGGCGTGAAGAGCGCCGCCCACACGCACCAGCAGGATGCCGAGGCCTTTGGGGTAGACGGGCACGTAGGCGCCGTCACGAACCTTGCTGTCGTCGATGGTGGGGACCCATTGAGGTCCGGACACTGCACACCCCTTCCGCATGGCTTGCTCTCGGCTCGAGGACCCGTGGGGCGGAGCCTGTCTCTCCGGCGCCGGGCCGGAGGGCGGCGCCCGCCGCGTCACGGGTCGCTAGCGGAAATACCCCGGCTCGCGACGCGGCAAACTGTCGGCCGCGCGGCGGCGGCGGGGGCGGCTGCGCCGGCCCGCCCACCCCGGCCGTCACCAGCGGTCGTAGTGGACGCGCTCCGGGTCGTAGCGCTCGGAGGGCGCCTTCTGCTCGGCCGGCCAGCCGACCGGGACCAGGGCGAAGGGCGTGATGTGCCTGGGGATGCCGAGCAGGGCGCGCACGCCATCGACGCGCTCCTCCAGCGGATGCACGCCCAGCCACACGGCCCCGAGGCCGAGCTGCGCCGCCGCGATCAGCAGGTTCTCCGTGGCGGCGGCGCAGTCCTGTTCCCAATACTGCGGCCAGCGCTCCAGGTGGCGGTCGCCGCAGACGAGGATCGCGAGCGCCGCCTTCGGCGCCATCGTCGCGTAGGGGTGTACCTCGGGGATGGCCTCCAGCAGGGAGCGCTCACGGATGACGACGAACCGCCACGGCTGCTGGTTGCCGGCGGACGGCGCCGCCATGGCCGCGCGCAGCAGACGCTCCACGTGCTCGTCGGGCACCGGCTCGGCCGTGTACTTGCGGATGCTGCGCCGCCCCAGGACGGGGTCGTCCATCGATCACCTCACGAGTCGCTGCCGCGGCCAGCGTACCCGTCAGCGGCGGCGCTTGCCACCGGACGCGGGCGGCGGGCGGCTCTTCCGGCCGCCCGCCGCCCGCCCCGCGTCTTCTACCGGGCAGCGATCGTCAGCGAAAAGTCGGAGGCGCTCTTGCCGTCCGCCTCCCACGGCCGCACGTAGAGGCCGGTCAGCGTGAGCGTCCCGGCCGCGTCCGCCCTGTAGACCCACGAGTGCGTCCCGCCGGCGCCTTCCAGCGGGGACGGTGACGGGCTCGGCCCGGTGAACTGGTCGCTCACCAGCGTCAGGCCGGGACCGGCCTTCATGTCCCACTGGTAGCCGGTGGTCGGGTTCTCATCGAGGGTGACGGTGAACCGCTCGCCGACGCGCGCCGCGACCGTGGCCCCGTCGTCGGCCGCCGTGTACACCGCGGGCGGCGACGGCGCCGGCGGATCCCCCGCCGAACCGCCGCAGGCCGCGAGAGCGGCGGCGGAAGCCAGAGCCATCGCAACGCTCACGATCACGGCGCCCCGGCGCAGCCGGCTCGCATACGATGAGTGCATCACGTCACCGCCGACAGGTCGGCGCGCCGGGCATCCACGGCTACTTCCCCTGTACGGTCATGGAGAAGTCGGGCTGCGCGCCCGGCGACGGCGAGTTCCACTGCTGCTGGTACGTGCCCGTCAGGTCAGACGCGCCGGCTTTGGTCACTTTCAGGGTGACGACCTGCGTGCCGCCCGACCCGGCCACATTCGACGGGCTGGGGTCGGGGACGTACTCGCTGCTCTCGATGGTGAAGGTGTCGCCGGCGGTGAATTCCCACGAGTAGCCGGTCGTCGCGTTGGCGTCCAGGCTCACGACGATGGTGTCGCCGACCGCGGCGTCCACTGTAGTCCCGGTCTGCGCCACGGGCGTGATCTCGATGGTCTTCGGGGCGGCCGGGCTCCCGCCGTCTCCGCTGCCCCCGCTGCTGCCGCAGGCGGCCAGCGAGGCCGCCGCGAGCAGCGCGGCCACGGTCAAAGCGCCCACGCACAGCAGGCCGATCCTTGAGTTTGCGCGAATCCGCATGTCTCCCTCCAGAGCTCGATAACCTATCGTCCGTCAGTCTTCGAGACGCGCCACGTTTGTCTTGCGTTCGCAGTGCGGGTATCATCCCGCAAAGGGAACTACCTTCCGCCCTTGTGTCGACCTCCCCCACCTTTCTGTCATGGACGCTGCACGCACCCATTTCGATGTTGTCGTCGTCGGCGCCGGCCCCGCCGGCATCTTCGCCGCGCTCGAGCTCGTACGCCGCGACGGTCTCAGCGTGCTCCTCGTGGAGCGCGGCCCCGACATCGGCCGGCGCGCCTGCCCGGCGCGCAAGACCGGCGTGTGCAGCGGGTGTGAGCCCTGCGGCATCACCTGCGGCTGGGGCGGCGCCGGCGCCTTCAGCGACGGCAAGCTCACGCTCGCCACCGAGGTCGGCGGCTGGCTCGACCAGTTTGTGCCCAAGGAGCGCCTGCGCGAGCTCATCGACTACGTCGATGGCATCTGGCGCGAATACGGCGCCACGGACGAAGTGCACGGCGGCGGCAAGAAGGCCGACAAGATCCGCCGCCAGGCGCTGCTCCACGGCATGACGCTGGTAGCCGCGCCGGTGCGCCACATGGGCACCGAGCGCTCCTACGACATCCTCACGCGCATGCGTGCGGAACTGGAGGAGCGCATCGCCGTGCGCACCGGCGTCAGGGTCGCGCGCATCCTCACCGAAGAGCGCGCCGGCGGGAGCGGCCTGCGCGCCACCGGCGTCGTCCTCGAAGACGGCGGCAAGCTCACCGCCGACGCCGTCGTCGTCGCCCCCGGCCGCGAGGGCGCCGGCTGGCTGGTGGACGAGTGCAAGCGCCTGCACATCAAGCTGCGCACCAACCCGGTGGACATCGGCGTGCGCGTCGAGACGTCGGCGGCGATCATGGAACCGCTCACCACGACCCTCTACGAGAGCAAGCTGATCTACTACACGCCGAGCTTCGACGACCCGGTGCGCACCTTCTGCATGAACCCGTACGGCGAGGTCTCGCTCGAGAACTACGGCGATGTGGTGACCGTCAACGGTCACAGTTACGCCGCCCAGAAGACCGACCGCACCAACTTTGCGCTGCTCGTGAGCACCGATTTCACCGAGCCGTTCAACGACCCCATCGCCTACGGCAAGAGCATCGCGCGGCTCGCCAACCTGCTCGGCGAAGACATCCTCGTGCAGCGCCTCGGCGATCTGCAGCAGGGCCACCGCAGCACCATGGACCGCATCCGCAGGGGCACGGTCCAGCCCACGCTCAAGGGCGCCACCGCCGGCGACCTGGCCTTCGTGCTGCCGTACCGCCACCTGCGCGACATCCTCGACATGCTCGAGGTCATGGACAACCTCGCGCCCGGCGTGAATGGGCGCGACACGCTTTTGTATGGGGTCGAGGTGAAGTTCTACTCGGCTCGACCCGAGCTGGACGCAGGCCTGCAGACGCCCGTCCAGAATCTGTACGCCGTCGGTGACGGCGCCGGCGTCACGCGCGGCCTGGTCCAGGCCTCGGCGGCCGGCGTCATCGCCGCGAGAAGCATCCTGAACGGAGGGTAACGTGCCCGGTACCGTGGTTGTGGGCGCCCAGTGGGGCGACGAAGGCAAAGGCAAGATCACCGACCTGCTGGCCGAGAAGGCCGACGTGGTCGCGCGCTTCCAGGGCGGCAACAACGCCGGCCACACGATCGTCCGCGACGGCGAGGAGTTCAAGCTCCACCTCATCCCGTCGGGCATCCTGTACGAGGCCAAGACCTGCGTCATCGGCAACGGCGTCGTCATCGACCCGCACATCCTCTTCGGCGAGCTCGAGGCGCTGCGCGAGCGCGGCATCGGCGGCGACAACCTGCGCATCAGCGGCAACGCCCACCTGATCATGCCGTACCACCTGCTCCTGGACGGCGCCAACGAGCAGCAGCTCGGCAAGTTCAAGATCGGCACCACCGGGCGCGGCATCGGCCCGTGTTACGTGGACAAGTACACGCGCATCGGCATCCGCGTGCAGGACCTGCTCGACGAGAAGATCCTGCGCCGCAAGATCAGGACGGCGCTGCAGGAGAAGAACTTTCTGCTGCAGCGCTACGACATCGGCGTGCTCGACGCGAATCAGGTCGCCGACGAGCTCCTGAGCTTCCGAGAGCGTATGGAGCCGTTCATCTGCGACGCCAGCCTGCTCGTGAACAACGCCCTCGACCAGGGCAAGCACGTGCTCTTCGAGGGCGCCCAGGGCGCGCTTCTCGACATCGACTTCGGCACCTATCCGTTCGTCACCAGCTCCAACCCGATCTCCGGCGCGGCCTGCACGGGGATCGGCGTGGGCCCCACGCGCATCGACCACGTGATCGGCGTCGCCAAGACGTACACCACGCGCGTCGGCGAAGGCCCGTTCCCCACCGAGCTCTTCGACGAGACCGGCGTCGCCATGCGCGACGTGGGTCATGAGTTCGGCACCACCACGGGGCGCGAGCGCCGCTGCGGCTGGCTCGACCTGGTGGCGCTCCGCTACGCGGTGCGCCTCAGCGGCGTCACCCACCTGGCGCTCACCAAGCTCGACGTGCTCAGCGGCCTGCCGACGCTCAAGGTCTGCACGCGCTACAAGGCCGGCCGCAAGGTCCTCGACGAGTTCCCCCTGCGCCAGACCGACTTCCACCACGCCAAGCCGCTCTACGAGGAGCTCCCCGGCTGGACCGAGGACCTCCGCGAGTGCGAGACGTGGCAGGACCTCCCACAGGCGGCCCGCGACTACGTCCAGTACATCGCCGAGATCACGAAGACGCGCGTGAAGTTCATCGCCGTGGGGCCGGGCCGCGACGAGACCATCGTGCTGCCGAGGTCCATCGGGCGCGGCGGCGCCGTGTAGAGGCGGCTCAGCCGCCGCCGCACGGCCGGGCCGCGCGGCAAGCCCCGCCGCCGCACCCCTTTGACCGCGGCGGCGCGAAGCCTCAGACTGAGGGCTACATCCTCGCTCCCGCCCGCGGCAGGCTGGGCCGGGCGGCAGCGGGCGCCGCGGGCAGGCTGAGGGCGGCCGCCGCGGCGGGCACGACCCGGCCGCTTGAGGAGGTGACGGCAGCACATCCCACGTCCGGCCGCGGAGCCTGACCTCCGCGCGCTACCCCTTCGTGGACCTCAGGAGGCCCCATGGATCGTCGTCGCAGCGTTCTCCTTGTCGCTCTGGCCGTGCTGGCCCTGGCTCTGATCCTGCCGGCGGCCGCTGCCGCCGGCGGCATGCTCACCTACGACCAGGCCATCGACTATCTGTACGCCAAGGGCTACCCCAACAACATCGAGACCTACCTGGACAACCTCGGCACGTCGCCGCTGGGCTACCGTCTTGCCGGCACACCGGCCGACAACGAAGCGGCGTACTACCTTGCCGACAAGCTCTCGGCGATGGGCCTCAGAGTCACCATGGAGCGGGTGCCGGTGGACGTCTGGGACGTGCGCGGGGCCGGCGTCACCGTGGGCGCCAACGTGTTCGAGTGCTCGCAGTTCGCCGGCGTGCCGGGCACCGTGGAAGACGGCATCACCGCCGACGTGGCCTACGTGGGCAGCGGCCTGGCCGCCGACTACGAGGGCCTCGACGTGAAGGGCAAGATCGTCGTCGTCGACTCCTCCATGGACAACTTCTGGTTCAACATGCAGGGCGACGAAGCCACGAGGCACGGCGCCAAGGCCGTGATCCTCACGAGCAACGCCAGCGACCCCAACGCCGCGTATCCCTCGGCGCCCTGGTACATCGTCGCTCCCGACGCGCTCGGCGCCAACGACGGCGAGTACGACATGAAGTTCGTGCCGCTGATCTACATGTCGCAGAAGGACGGCGACTGGCTGAAGGCCGAGATCGCCGCCGGCGCCGCGAAGCACTCCAGCGTCCGCGCCACCTTCAGGAGCGACGTCGTCATCACCATGGCCGCCGACGACGGCTACGGCTGGAACGTGCTGGCCAAGCTGCCCGGCACGGCCCGCAACGGGCAGAAGGTCATCATCAACGCGCACCACGACGCGTACTTCCGCGCCGGCCTCGACGACACCGGCGCCGTCGCCGAGACCATGGCGATGGCCAGGGCCATGATCATGAGCGGCTACCAGCCGAAGCGCGACATCGTCTTCCTCTTCGACACCGCCGAGGAGTTCGGCTTCACCAACTCCTGGTACGACTGGAGCATCGGCGCCTGGACCTTCATCACCCAGGAGCATCCCGGGTGGGTGGGCAAGATCGCCGCCTTCTGGAGCGTCGAGCTGATGGCCGCCAAGGACGCGACCCTCGACTTCAACACGGCGCCCGAGCTGGCGGCGTGGCTCGATAAGAACGCCGCCGCCGGAGAGGCGGCCGGCTTCCTCCCCAACGGCTACACCCTCGAGACGCCGCAGAGCACGTGGCAGAACGGCTGGAGCCTGCAGGCGTCCGGCGTACCCAGCTTCGAGGTCTCGGCCGGCGGCCCCGACTTCGGCACCCTGTACCACACTACCTACGAGGTGCAGGATCTGCTGGACTGGGACTACATGGCGGGCATCAACAAGTTCTTCTTCCGCCTGTTCAAGAGCATGGACGGCGCCGTGCTGCCGTATGACTTCGCGGCCCGCGGCGCGGATCTCGAGAGCACCATCGATGTCGCCGCGCTCACCGCCGCGGGCGTCAGCGCCGCCGATGCCCAGTCGATGGCCCGCGTGGCCGCGGCCGTCACGACCAAGGGCGCGGCCTGGAACAAGAGCAAAGGCATGGTCAGCAGGGCGAACCGCGGCAACGCCGACTACACGCTGTTGCAGGCCGCGGACATCTCCCTCGAGAGCTACACGGCTCTTGACGCCTGGGACGTCAACATCTACCCGCATCAGCAGACGCTGTGGGACATCCAGAACATGGATGCTGCGCTGGCGGCCCTGCGGTCCACGCCGGCCGACCCGGATGCGGCCACCGAGGCACTGGCCGCGGTGGGCAGCAACTGGCTGGCCACCCTGTTCAGCCCCAGCGTGTACCTCTACGACCTCACGCGCCGCGATCCCGAGTACTACCGCGTCACCTGGGGCGCTCTGGGCAAGCAGGTCGACCAGTTCGACATGACGCCGGCGTGGGCGCTCATCTCCAGCGGCGACTACAACGCCGCCGCCGCCAAGGTGCAGAAGATGCGCGATGCCGACGCTCTCAGCCTGCGCATGCGTGTCAAGCGCATGGTCGAGGCGGGCGCGCTACTCGGCCAGGAGCTCAGCTACCTGAACTGGCTGACGAAGCAGTAGGGCCGCGCGAGTGACTCGCGTGGCGCCGCAATCACGAAGGGGCCGGCCCGCAAGGGCCGGCCCCTTCCACAAGCAGCGCCCGCACGAGTAGACTTGCGGGCGTCAGGCCGGGCCGGCGCAGCGCCGCCCGGCGCTATCCCATCCGTTCTTCGGGAGGCCTCATGCGGGTGCTCGTGGTCGGCGGCGGCGGCAGGGAACATGC
>JBAXRL010000002.1:0-31454 GCA_037131205.1 Actinomycetes bacterium
CTCACGCTCATGAGCCTGTGGGAGGACCTCGCGGTCTTCGCCGGCGCCCTGCTCACGCTCATCGTGTCGCCGGTGGGCTACGGCATCGCCGCCTTCACCGGGATCGTGTACTGGCGGGTGGGCTCGCGGCGCAGGGCCAAGTACCGCGCCATGCGGCGCCGGCGGGCGCAGCCGCCCCGGCGCGACGGACCGCGAGACGATGATGAGCAATGACACCGCCGGCTACGGGGCGCGGCGGGCGCGCATGGTCGAGGAGCAGCTCGTGTCGCGCGGCCTGCGCGGCGGCGACGCGCTTGCCGCCATGCGCTCCGTGCCGCGGCACCTGTTCGTGCCGCCCGAGCTCGCCGCCAAGGCCTACGCGGACGCCCCTCTGCCCATCGGTCTCGGCCAGACTATCTCGCAGCCGTACATGGTCGCGCTGATGACGGAGCTCCTGGGCGTCGATGTGCGCAGCCGCGTGCTCGAGATCGGCGCGGGCTGCGGCTATCAGACGGCGGTGCTCGCCGAGGTGGCGGGCGAGGTCTACGCGCTCGAACTGCTCGCGCCGCTCGCCGAGCGCGCGCGCGTCGTGCTCGCCCGCCTCGGCTATCGCAACACGCATGTGGCGATCGCCGACGGCGCGGGCGGGTGGCCGGAGATGGCGCCGTTCGACGCTGTCCTCGTGGCCGCGGCGGCGCCCCAGGCGCCGCCGGCGCTGCTCAGGCAGCTTGTGGACGGCGGTCGCCTGGTGATCCCGCTCGGGGATCCGCACCGCGACCAGGTGCTGACGGTGTTCCAGCGCGCCGGCGACGAGCTCCGCGAGCGGCGCGACACGCGCTGCCGCTTTGTGCCGCTGGTGAGCGGCGGGGCCGCGCCCGGGGCGCCGCGGGGCGCTCCCCCGGCCAGAGGAGCCGGCGAGGAGGAGGTCGCGGTGATGAAGGCGGTCGCGGTCCGCGTGAGCGGGATGGTGCAGGGCGTGTACTACAGGGCGAGCGCCCGGCACGAAGGAGAGCGCCTGGGCCTGTGCGGGTGGGTCGGGAACATGAGCGACGGCGGCGTCGCCCTGCACCTGCAGGGCGATCCGGCCGTCGTGGACGCCATGCTCGGCTGGTGCAGGGTCGGCCCGCCAGCGGCGCGCGTGAGCCGCGTCGAGGTCGGCGACGCCGAGCCCGACGGATCCCTTTGCGGTTTCGAGGTGAGGTAGATGGCCGTGACCATCGAAGACGTGCGCCGCGACCCCGAGGTGCGGGTCTTCATCGACAAGGCCAACGAGAAGCTCGGGGTGCTCGGCTACACCGAGCACGGCCCGCGACACGCGGGGATCGTCGCGGGCACCGCCCAGCACGTGCTGCTCAAGCTGGGCCGTCCGCATCGCGAGGCCGAGCTGGCGGCCGTGGCCGGCTATCTGCACGACGTCGGCAACGGTATCAACCGGCTGGACCACGGCATCGCCGCGGCGCTCTTCTCGCAGCACGTGCTCGAGCGCCTTGGCATGCCTCCCGAGGAGTACGCCGAGGTGATGTGCGCCATCGGCAACCACGAGGAGGAGTACGGCGAGGCCGTGAGCCCGCTGGCGGCGGCCGTCATCCTCGGCGACAAGTCGGACGTGCACCGCAGCCGCGTGCGCGTCATCGACCCCGACACCGACGACATCCACGATCGCGTCAACATGGCGACCACGCGCTCGTTTCTGGCCGTCGATGGCGAAGCGCACACCATCAAGCTGGAGCTTGAGATCGACACGACCATCATCCAGGTGATGCAATACTTTGAGATCTTCCTGGCGCGCATGGTGATGTGCCGGCGTGCGGCCGAGTTTCTGGGCTGCTCGTTCGGCCTGCTGATCAACGGCGCGCGGCTGCTGTAGACGCCCGCCGGCGCGCCGCGGGCGTCACCGGACCTAGGCCGCGCGCACGGCGTGTGCTATATCTGAGAGCAACGCGAGCGAGTGGAGGTGCCACTGTGGGCAGAGCAGAGAGATCGGCGGCGAAGGCCGACAAGAAGGCCGCGAAGAAGGCCGCGAAGCGCAAGCATCGCGGCGGGTTCCTCATCGGCGCCATCGCCGGCGCCGCGCTGGGGCTGCTGCTGGCCCCGAAGAGCGGCAAGGAGACGCGCGCGCGGCTGTTCGGCGAGGGCGGCATCGGCAGCCAGGTCGACCGTCTGAAGGGCGCGGTCGGCGCCGGCAAAGACTCGGCCGCGGATCAGTCCGAGGCGCTCAAGCGCAAGATCGAGGAGACCCGCGAGCGGCTGCGCCGGCAGATGGACGTCGGCGGCGAGGACGCGCCCGGCGGCGGCGCTCCGGTCGAGTGACCTGAGGCTTCTGCCGAAGACCGTGCTCAAGGTCGCGGCCGCGCTGGACGCGGCCGTCGTCCTGGGTCTGCTGTACATGGCGCACGAGGCGCAGTGGGTGCGTCGCGTCGACCGACGCCTCGAGGCGCCGGCGGCCGCGGCGGACCTGGACGGCCTGACCATCGTGCTGCTCTCCGATTTCCACGTCGGCTTCAGGCCGAGCTTCAACGTGCGCGCCATGCGCAAGGCCATCGACATGGCGCTGGCGGCGCGGCCCGATCTCGTCTTCGTCACCGGCGACTTCGCCTGTGGGCCGCACGGCTGGGCCGAGCTGCGGCGCCGGCTGCGCCGCCTGGCGGAGGCGGCGCCGCTCGGGGTCTTCGGGGTGCTCGGCAACCACGACCACGGCGACAGCAAGGCGCCGTTCGTGCAGCCCAGCGACCCGCGCGCGATCGCGGCCTGCGGGGTACGTCTGCTCGACAACGAGGCGGTCACCGTCAATGTGGGGGCGGCGACCGTGCAGATCGGCGGAGTGGACGACACCGACGGCCGCCACGACGACCTGCCGGCGGTGCTCGCGGCGCTCGACCGCCGGCCCGGCGTGCTGCGCATCCTGCTCACGCACCACGCCGAGGTAGTGCTGCGGACCAGGCCCGGGGACTTTCACATCGCCCTGGCCGGCGACACGCACGGCGGGCAGATCTGCCTGCCGCTGCCCGGGCGTCGCATCCTGCTCAGCGATCTCTCGGCGCCGTTCGCCGAGGGCGCCTACGACGTCGGCGGCGGCCGCCGGCTCTACGTCACGCGCGGAGTGGGGACCAGCATGCTGCCCCTGCGCGCCTTCTGCCGGCCCGAGATCGTCGTGTTCCACGTGCAGGCCGGCGCGCCCGCGGCGGCCGGCCCCGCCGGAGCGGCGGCGTGAGCCGCGGGGGGCGCGGGCGCCGTGCCGGCGTGGGCCGTGGGGGTCGTGGGCGCTGCGCCGTCGCGCTTCTCGCACTGACGCTCGCCCTGCTGGGCGTCGTGCTGCCGCTCGCCGCGTGCGGCGTGGAGGACGACCCGTTCACCGGTCTCTGGTGGGAGCCCACCACCGGGCGTCGCATCGAGATCACGAAGGACGGTGACCAGTACCGCCTCTTGTACGGCGCCGCCCGGCGTCCGTATCAGGCGACGCGCGAAGGCGAAGAGCTTCGCGTCCGTCAGCCCATCGGCGGCGACATCGTCGTGAAGACCGCCGCCGACGGGCGTCTGGACATGGTCGGCGACGGGCAGACGAGCCGGCTGGTGCGCGTGCCGCAACACCAGTAGGTCGCGGGCCGCTTGATCCGTCGGCGCCGCGCGCGCCGCGGCCGCCGCGGCCCTCTCAGCCGTGGCCGCCGAAGAGGCGCGCGACTCGCGGCGTGACGTTGTCGATGGCCGCTGTGGGGCAGACTTCGGTGCAGGCGTAGCAGCGCACGCAGGCCTTGTCGTCGTAGGTGGGCAGCGGTGCGAGCGTGATCGCCTGCGCCCCGCAGATCGTCGCGCAGTCGCCGCAGCGTGTGCAGACGTCCGCGTTCACGAGCCGCGGCCGCGCCGTGATGAGGTTGCGCGCCGTGCGGTGCAGCGAGGGCGGCAGCAGCTCCTGCAGATCGCGGTGTACCGGCTTGAAGCCCTCGTCCGGCTCGATGGGATCGCCGGCGAGGTGGAACGGCGCCTTGAGGTCCACGAGGCCGCGGCGCACGGAAGCAGCCACCGTGTAGACGCCGCGTCGTTCGTGCGCGGTCCTGTCGGCGAGCGCGACGTCGAGGGCCACGGCGTCGTGCGCCGCGAACAGCGAGCCGAGCTCGCGCGGCGTGCCGCTCCCGGGTCCCTGCCCTTCCATGGCGATGATGCCGTCGATGATCGTGAATCGCGGGCGGATGGCCAGATGGAGGTCAAGAAGCATGTCGGCGAAGTCGTCGCGCTTCTGGGCGCGCACGTGCAGCTTGGCTTTGGCGAGGCCGGGGATGCAGCCGAACGTCAGCTTGACGCCGCCGGTGAGGCGCATGAGCTGGTGCGTCTTGAGCACGCCGACCTGGACGATGGCGTCGGCGTCCAGAAACGCCTTGCCCACGGGGAAGCTGCGGAACAGCCGGCCTTCGGGCGCGCGCAGCTCGACGCGGTCGTCCTCGACGTCCACGATCTGCACGCCTTCGGCGAGGCAGACCTCGGTCATGCCGCTGATCTTGAAGGCGCGTGCGACCTTGGCGGCGCCGTTGAGGCCGCCGGGGCTGTCGGCGACGAACGGTACAGCCCCCGCCTGCTTGAGGGCGCGCAGCACGCAGCGCAGCGTCTCGGGGTGCGTGCTCACAGCCTTCTCGGGGGCCGCTCCCCGCAGCAGGTTCACCTTGACGGCGATGCTCTCGCCGGGCGCGACCAGCGCCGACCAGCCGCCGAACGGTTCGACGAGGCGCTCGAGGGAGGCCGCCAGCCCGGATCCGTGGACGGCTCGCACGTGGCTCACCAGCGAGGGCGCGCCGGCTTGCGCCCGCGGCCGGCCGGCGCTCACGAGGCCGGCTTCCGCGCGACGATGGCCACGTGGTACAGGCCGATCTCGCCGGGCTCGTACGTGGCGAGCTCCGTCAGGCCCATGCTCGCGATGACGGCGTGCAGCTCGTCGGCGGCGAGCACGTGGTCGTTGGGCGGGCCCACGGGCCTGTCCATGCGCGCGAACTCGACCAGGACGAGGAGGCCGCCGGGGGTCAGCAGGCGGGTGACCTCGGCGAGGGCGGCCGGCTCGTCGTGGATGTGGTGCAGGACGTTGACCATGAGGATGCGGTCGCCGGCGCCGTCGGGCAGCGGCACATGGTCATCGACGTTGAGCAGCGGCTCGACGCGGCCTGCCGGCCGCTGCTCGCGCAGCCTCTGCCGCAGGCGATCGAGCAGGGCCTGCTGCTCGTCGACGGCGTAGAGCGTGCCGTGAGGGAGCGACTCGGCGATGGGCAACGAGTACATGCCGGCGCCGGCGCCGAAGTCGATGACGGTCTCGGCGCCGGTCAGCCGCAGGAGCCGCACGAGCCTGGCCGGCGGCAGCTCGACGAGGCGCTCGGGGTTCTCGAGCTTGGCTGCGTGACTGGCGTCGAACTTCTCGGCCACGAGGCAGGCGCCTACTTGACGCAGCGGGCGTACTTGAGAAAGGCCTCGATGGCCTTCTCGACGGCTGCCGGGGAGGCGACCTCGTCGCCGGCCTCCTCGGCCAGGCACTCGCGCATCTTCAGCGAGATGAGCAGCACGCCCACGCGGTCGAGCGCCGCCTTGGTGGCGGCGAGCTGCGTGAAGATCTCCTCGCAGGGACGGCCCTCTTCGATCATGCGCTGCAGACCGCGGGACTGGCCCTCGACGCGTCGCAGCCGATTGATGAGGCGGCCCGCCTCGTCTGGATCCATGTGTTCCTCCATGCTGCGACTATACCCCCGGGGGGGATAGGGGACAATCAGGAGAAAGCCTGAGACTGGCGAAACGGGTACCCGCTGCGGGTAGGGGTACTCGCGCGGGCTTCGCCGGACGGCGCCCGCCGTCGCGTCAGCGTCGCGGGTCGTCCACCGCCAGGCGTTCCAGGTCGGCGAGCAGCTTGTCGGGCAACGGCAGGCCCGCAAACCCGATGCCCAGATGCGCGTCGGGCTTCACAGACCCATGGTAGTCCGAGCCGCCGGTGGGCACGAGGGCGTACTTGTCCGCCAGCCCGAGGCAGCGCGCCACCGTGGCCTCATCGTGCAGCGGGTAGTAGCACTCGATGCCGGCCATGCCGAGCCGCGCGGCCTCGCGGACGATGTGCTCGAGGCCGGCGGCGTCCGTGCGGATGATGCCCGGGTGCGCCAGGACGGGCAGGCCGCCGGAGGCGCGCAGCAAGCGCAGGGCGGCCCCCAGCGAGAGGCGCCGGCGGTCGACCCAGGCGGGCGCGCCGCGGCGCAGAAAGCGCTCGAAGGCCTCCGTGATCGAGCCCACGTACCCGCGGCGCACCAGCGCCTCGCCGATGTGCGGGCGGCCGACGGCGCCGTTCTCGGCGGCGGCCGCGAGGTCGTCCGGCTCGAGCGCGTAGCCGAGCTCGGCGAGACGCTCGAGGATGCGGGCGTTGCGCTCGTCGCGGTACACGCGGAGCTCGGCGAGCTCCGTCTTGAGCGCCTCGCTTGGGCGCCCGCCGAGAAAGTAGCCGAGCAGGTCCATCGTGACGCGCTCGTGCTCGAGGTTGATCTCCACGCCGGGCACGACGCGGATGCCGAGGCGCTCGCCGGCGGCGAGCGCCTCGGGCAGGCCGTCGACGGTGTCGTGGTCGGTGACGGCGACGGCCGTGAGGCCCAGAGCCGTCGCCTCCTCCACGAGCTCCGTGGGGGTCAGCGAGCCGTCCGAGAACGTGGTGTGCGTGTGCAGGTCGATCATGTTCCTAGCCTACCGCACGTGGCCGCGACTCACGCTCGCCGGCTGCGGCCGGATACACTCTGACCGCCGCGGGTATGAACCCCGTAGCGCGCGGCCCGGCGCAGCCCCGGCCGCACCTTTCGTCAGCCCGGTCACTGCGTCCTGGAGGTCCGCGATGCGCATCGGCATGATCGCCCCGCCCTGGTTTCCGTTGCCCCCCCAGCGCTACGGCGGCATCGAGTTCGTCGTCAGCCTGCTCACCGAGGGCCTCGTGCGTCGCGGTCACGACGTCACGCTGTTCGCCAGCGGCGACTCCACCACGCAGGCGCACCTGAGCTACATCTTCGCGCGCGCGCCCTTCGAGCAGATCGAGAACGGCGGCCACCTCGAGGTGATGCACAGCCTCGAGGCCTACGTCAGGGCGCGGGAGTTCGACGTGATCCACGACCACGACGGCATGTCCAGCCGCGCCATGGGCGCCGTCGTGCACCGGCTCCTGGGCATTCCGGTGGTGGCCACGCTGCACGGCCCCGCCGACGCCGCGACCCAGGAGATCCTCAGCGCGCTGCGTCACGATCTCTCCTTCATCGCGATCTCCGGGTACCAGCGCGACGGCTTCCCCGACCTGGACTTCGTGGGCACCATCCCCAACGCCGTCGATGTGGAGCACATGCCGTTCTGCGCCGACAAGGACGACTACTTTTTGTTCATCGGCCGCATGACCGCCGACAAGGGCGCCCACACCGCCATCGAGGTGGCGCGGCGTCTCGACAAGCGCCTGATCATGGCCGGCAAGGTGAACGAGGGGCCTGAACGGCAGTACTACAGCGAGCGCGTGGAGCCCTTCCTCTCGGGCAACATCCACTTTCGCGGCGAGGTCGACCACGAAACCAAGGTCGAGCTCTACAGACGCGCCCGCTGCACGCTCTTCCCCATCCAGTGGCCCGAGCCGTTCGGCCTCGTGATGATCGAGTCGCTGGCCTGCGGCACGCCGGTCGTCGCCATGCGTCACGGCTCCGTGCCCGAGGTCATCGAGCACGGCCGCACCGGGTTCATCGTAGAGAGCGCCGACGAGATGGTGGAGGCCGCGCGGCGCATCGACGAGATCGACCCGGCGGAGTGCCGCCGCGCGGTCGAGGAGCGCTTCGGCAGCGACGCCTTCGTGGCCGCCCACGAGGCCGCCTACCGGCGGCTGCTCGAGGACGCGGCTCAGGAGGCGGCGACGCCGGCGGATGCGCCTCCCGACTGATCGGCGCCGCGGCCCGCGAGGTCGGCCGCGGCCGCGGGGACGTCCTCAGACGGGGCCAGGCCGCCCAGCGCGAGGAATACCTCGACCACCCGGGGGTCGAACTGCGTGCCGGCATTGGCGCGCAGCTCCGCCAGGGCCTTGTCGACGGGAAGCGCCGCCCGATACGGGCGGTCGTGCGTGAGAGCCTCAAAGGCGTCGCACACAAGGACGATGCGCGCGGCCAGGGGTATCTCCTCTCCGCGCAGACCGTCTGGGTAGCCTCCCCCGTCCCAGCGCTCGTGGCCGGCGCGGACGACGCCGGCGATGGGCGCGAGGTAGGCGATGCCCGCGATCAGGCGCTCGGCGGCGATCGTGTGCCGCCTGACCTGCGCCAGCTCCTCCGCGCTCAGCGCACCCGCCTTGTCGAGGACGGCGCCGGGCACGGCCGCCTTTCCCACGTCGTGGAGCAGAGCGGCGTACTGCAACTGGCGTCGCTCCTTCTCGTTCATGCCCATGCGGCTCCCGACGGCGACCGCGTGACGAGCCAGGGCGCCGGGGTGGGAGTGGGGGTACCTGTCCGCCTCCTCGAGGGATCCGCAGAGGGCGGTGACCGTCTGCAGATAGCCCTCTTCGACCAGGCTGAACACCTCGGAGAACGAGAGCATGAGCGCCACCTGCGTGACCACACTCGACAGCAGCAGCCTGTTCTCGTCGGAGTAGCGATGTGACTGGCGCGAGCCCACGACGATGACGCCGATGGCCTCGCCCTGCTGCATCAGCGGGGCGGTCAAGGCGCTGGCCACCGGCCCCCAGGCGGCGCGCGCCGCGGTGGTGAGGCGTTCGCGCATGCTCGAGAATCCCCCGTCGACCGGCCGCCCGCGCCTGTCGCTCAGCGCGGCTCGGGCGGCCTCCTCCACGGCGACTATCCCGCGGGCGTCGGCGGCGCCGTCGAAGGCGACGAGCTGGACGCCTCCATCGCCGGCGAGAAAGAGCCAGGCGAAGTCGCTGGTGAACATCGTCCTCAGGCGCGGCGTGAGGCGTCTCAGGTCGCCCAGCGGGTCGCTTCCCTCGGAGAGCGTCGTGCCGAGACTGCTCAGGTAGAAGAGCTCCGTGGACAGACTCTGCAGCTTGGCGTTCAGATCGGAGATCGTGCCGGTGAGGCGGTCGGCCATCGTGTTGAAGGCGTCGGCGAGCCGGCCGAACTCGTCGTCCTCCTCGATGGTCAGCCGCGCGGGCAGCTCACCGCGGCTCAGTACCGCGGCCGCCGCGGCAAGCTGCCCGAGCGGCGTGGTGATGCGACGCGCCATGCGCGTGCCGAGGAAGAAGGCGACGACCGCCGCGGTCGCGGCCGCAAGGATGACGTTGGCCGGGTCGTCACCGATCAGGCCGCCCAGGACTTTGTGGCCCAGACCCAGGGTGTCGACCGCGAGGAACACGAGGAGCGGCGCCGCCGCCATGAGGAAGAAGGCGACCAGCAGCCGCCGCGCCACCCCGTGCGGCTCGCGGACGGTCCCGGGCGCGCTGCGACCTGACTGCTTGGGCTGCGCTTTTCTCACAAGCTTCTTCATGGAACCTCCGACGAGGCGACGACCGACTCCGCGCCGCTGCTGTCGTCAGCGTGGCTCAGGATGCCCATAGTACCGCGACGCAGGCCCGCCCGCTCATGTCTTCGGTAGTCCGGGGCGCGGGGCGGCCCTGTGGTTCCCGCGGCCCGCGGCCGTCGCCGGCCTGAGCCCGGCTCCGCAAGCGCACGGCGCGTCTTGTTCGCGCCCGGGCGCGGCGGTAGTGTGAACGCGATGAAGCTCCCTTACGACGACGTCCATCTCATCGCCGATCCGCTGTACGGCTACCTGCGCATCACGCTGTCCCGCGCCGGCGAGATCGCCGAGGCCGACGTCATCGACAACCCCTGGGTGCAGCGCCTCAAGCGCGTCCATCAGCTGCAGAGCTCCTGGTGGGTGTTCCCGGCCGCCGAGCACAGCCGGTTCGCCCACAGTCTCGGCACGATGCACCTGGCCGGTCAGCTCGCGCGGCAGGTGTACCCCACCCTGGCCGCGGTCGAGCCGGGCACGCCGTCCCTGCCGCTGGTCGAAGAGACCTTGCGGCTGGCGGGCCTGCTGCACGACCTCGGTCACGGCCCGTTCAGCCACTTCTGCGACGAGGAGTACTTCTTGCCGGTCTTCGGCATCGACCACGAGCAGATCTCGCAGTACCTCATCGTCAACGAGCTCGGCGGGCTCGTCGCGGAGCTGCGGCGCAGCCCGAGCGGCGCCTTTGCCGAGGGCGAGCGCGTGGACCCCTGGCACGTGGCGTTCCTGGTGCGCGCCGAGGAGGGCGGCGCGGGGGCGGCCGGCGCGCCGGCAGGCGCGGGAGCCGCCGCGGACGGCGGCCCCATCCCGCGCTGGGTGCGCCTGCTTCACCGCGCCCTTTCCGGCGCGGTGACCGTCGACAACATGGACTACGTGCGTCGCGACGCGTACATGTGCGGCGTCGCGCTCGGCGCTGTGGACGTCGACCGCCTCATCTACTACACCTTCTGCACCGCCGACGGCCTCACGTTTCACAAGCGCGCCCTCAGCACCCTGCGCGCCTTCCTCAACGCGCGCTTCTACATGTACGAGAACGTCTACTTCCACCGTGTCGGCCACGCCATCGACCTGCACCTCCACGAGATCTTTCGCCCGACGATGAGGCTGGTGTTGCCGGTGAGCCCTCTGGACGACCTGGCCGCCTACCGGCGCCTCACGGAGTGGTCGCTGTTCACGACCGTGGAAGACTGGCTCGACCAGCCTCTGGGCAGCGAGCGCCGCGAGCTGGCCGGGCAGTGGCAGTCCATCATCCACCGCCACGTGAAGTACAGCATGGTGTACGAGCACCACGTGGAGCGGCAGCAGCCGCTGCCCGCGGCCCGCGACCTGACGAAGGAGGAGTTCCGCGCCGCCATCGTGCAGCGGCTGCCGGGTCCGCTGAAGGACATCGAGTTCGTCGTCGACATCGCCTCGCAGGACCCGCGGCCGCTCAACCCGCTGGTCGGGCCCAAGCGCATCGCCGTGTACGACCCCGCCACCGACGCCATCGAGGAGAAGCTGCTCAGCGGCATCCTCGAGTTCGTGCCGGCCAAGGCGCACCTCTATCGCGTGTTCGCCAGCGGCCGCGAGCACGAGCGCGAGCTCGCCCTCGCGGCTCGGGGCGCGCTCGAAGACGCCGAGCCGCAGAGCCTCACGAACCTGTAGGCGCGGCGCGGGCCGGCGGCAGGGCCTGCCCCCTGGGGCTTCCCTGACGCAGGCGGAACACGGCCGGCCCTGAGGGAGTGTTCGGCGGCCCATCTGCTAGCATTGCCCTCCGACGGCCCGCGGGCGCGCCGACGTTCGCGGAGTGACCGCCACAGACAGGATGCGGAGAGGCCCATGGCGCGCGCGCAGCCCAACGTACTCGTCATCATGTACGACCAGCTGGCGCCGTCGGCGCTCGGCTGCTACGGCAATCCGGCCGTGCGCGCGCCGCACATCGACGCTCTCGCCGCCTCCGCTGTGGTGTTCGACGCCGCCTACGCCAACAGCCCTCTGTGTTCCCCGGCGCGGTCCTGCATGATGACCGGCCGGCTGCCTTCAGCGACCGGTGGCTACGACAACGCCTCGTACTGGCCGAGTACCATACCCTCGGCGGCCCACTACCTGCGGGCCGCCGGCTATCGCACCGTGCTCAGCGGCAAGATGCACTTCGTTGGACCAGACCAGCTGCACGGCTTCGAGGAGCGGCGCACCACCGACATCTACCCCGCCGATTTCGGCTGGACCCCGGACTGGCGGCATCCGGAAGAGCGCATCGACTGGTGGTACCACAACATGTCGAGCGTCACCGGGGCGGGCGTCGCCGAGATCACCAACCAGCTGCTCTACGACGATGAGGTCGGCCACCAGGCGATACGCGCGCTTCACGACATCGCCCGGCAGGACGACGGCCGTCCGTTTTTCGCCGTGGCGAGCTTCACCCATCCCCACGATCCCTACGTCGCGAGGCAACGCTACTGGGACCTCTATGACGGCGTGGACATCCCGCTGCCCACGGTGAGCGCGGCCGATGTGCGCGGCGCGGACCCGCACGCAGCCCGCCTCGCGCGGATGTGCGACAGGGACAACGCCGTGATCGGCGACGACGACGTGCGCCGCGCCAGGCGCGCGTATCTCGCCAACGTCTCCTACGTGGACGAGTGGACGGGCCGACTGATGGACACGCTGCGCGCGCTGGAGCTCGCCGACGACACCGTGGTCGTTCTCGTGTCGGACCACGGCGACATGCTCGGCGAGCGGGGGCACTGGTACAAGATGAGCTTCTTTGAGGGTTCGTGCCGGATCCCGCTGGTGATCCACGCTCCCGGCCGCCTGACCCCGGGCCGGGTCGCCGAGCCCGTCTCTCTCGTGGACTTTCTGCCCACGATGCTCGACCTGGCCGGGATCGCCGAGCAGGAGCCGGGGGACGAGCTCGCCGGGGCCTCCGTGCTCCCGCTCTGCGACGGCTCCGCAGAGGCGTCGTCGAGGACCGTGATCGGGGAGTATCTGGGCGAAGGGGCCGTCGCGCCGATCGTCATGATCCGCCGCGGCCCCTGGAAGTTCGTGCACAGCCCGGCGGACCCGGACCAACTGTACGATCTGCCCGCCGATCCCCACGAGCTTACCAACCTGGCCGCCGACCCGGCGCACGCCGCGCTCGTCGCCGAGCTCCGCGCGGAGGTGGCTCGGCGCTGGGACCTCGAGACGCTGCGCCGGCGGGTCCTCGCCGACCAGGCCCGGCGTCGCCTGCTGACCACGGCGCTGCGCAGCGGCCGCTTCACGCCCTGGGACTACACGCCGCCACGCGACGACACCAGCGAGTACGTGCGCAACCATCTCGACCTCAACGAGGTCGAGCGTCTCGCCCGCTGGCCGCGCTGAAGAAGGCGCAGGTTCCGCGGGCGCCCATGAGCCGGCCGCGGCCTACTCGTCCGGCGCCGTGCGGGGCGCGTCTGAGGCGGCGGCGCGCCCGTCGGGGTGAGCCTCCAGCCAGGCGCGGCCGCGCCGCTGCGCGGCCTCGCAGGAGCCGTAGAGCTCGTCGGTCGCCGGCAGCACGGCGTCGGCGCCAAGGGTCTGCCGCAAGCCGGTGCGACCCAGCTGGTCCTCCATCTCCGCGCCGACGCCGGCGAGGTAGAGGCGTCCCCCACCCGCCGCCAGCTCGGCGGCGTAGTCGCGGATCAGCGCGATCGTGGTGCTGTGCAGGGTCCCACGCCCGCGCAGGCGCAGCACGACGACCGCGCAGCGCGCGCCGCCGACGGCGGGCAAGCAGTCTCTGACCTTGGGGCCGGCCGCGAAGAAGAGGCTGCCGTAGATGTCCAGCACGGTGACGCTGGAATCTGAGAGCGTCCGCGGTCCGCGCGCCTCTCTGGGGCGGCCGTCGTCGCCGATCGCGATCTGCACCACGCGCACGTCGAGCGACGCGAGGTAGATGTACTTCAGCACCGAGATGGCCGCGCCCGCGAGCACCGCATACTGAAGCGGTATGACGAGGACGAGGACGAAAGTGACCGCCATCACGGCCGCCGAGAGCCGGTCGGCGCTCCAGATCTCGCGGGCGGCGCGAGGCCGGATCGCGCTGACCGCCGCGACGATGAGGATGCCGGCGGTGACCGCCAGCGGCACCTGCCGCACGAGCGGAGCGGCGGCGAGGACGATGACGATCACGACGACGCCGGCGAAGAACGCCGACCAGCGCGTGCGCGAGCCCGCGCCGACGTTGAGCGCCGTCGCCTGCACCGAGCCTCCCACGGTCACCCCGCCGAAGAAGCCGGCGGCGACGTTGGCGACGCCCTGCCCGACGAAGTCGCGGCTTGCATCGCCGAGGCTGCCGTCGGCGTTGGGGACCGCGCGGCCGACGCCGGCGCCCTGGACCAGCCCGATGATCGCCAGCGACACGGCCGGCAGGAGCAGGCGCGGCGCCAGCGAGAGCTCGGGAAGGCGCGGCCGGGGGAACCCGTTCGGGATAGGGGCGATGTCGCCGACGACCGCGACCGACGCGAGGCCGAGCAGCGCGACGATCGCGGTGACGACGACCAGAGCCGTCACCATCGCGAAGAGCTTCAGTCGGGTCCTCGAGATCAGGACGATCAGAAGGATCGTCGCGACGCCCACGAGGGTGGTGGGGACGTCGATGTCGCCGATGTGCGCCGCCATGTCGGCGACCTTGGCGACCTTGTTGGTGTAGGTGCTCGAGAAGCCCGCGAGGGCGAGCATCTGCCCGAGGACGATCTGGACCGCCACGCCGAGCATGAAACCGACCATCACGGCGTTCGAGATGAAGCGCACGAGGCTGCCTGCGCGCAGGAGGCCCGCGACCAGCATGAGGACGCCGGTCGTGACGGTGAGCACGAGCAGACCGGCGACACGCTGCTCTGACGGCAGGCCGGCGAGCGCGCCGCCGGCGGCCAGGCAGAGGGCGGCCGTCGGCACGATGGCCATGCGCTGCGAGCTTGCGGTCAGAGCCCCGACCGGAGTGCCGACCATGGCGGCGTAGAGGCCGTGCACGGGCGGCACGCCGGCGAGGATCGTGTAGGCCATCGCGTTCCCGACCTGCGACGCTCCCACGGTGAGGCCGGCGAGCAGATCGCGAGGAAGGGTGGCGCGCGACGGCAGGTCGAGCCTGCTCACGAAGGTCCGGCGGCGGCCTGGCCGGTCTTTCGCACGAACACCTCCATCCACGGCTCCGGAAGAACGCTCGTCGCGGCGTCCCTCAGCATTCCACACCGACCTCGCCGCGGCGCGCGCGGGCAGGTCGACCGCGGCCGCTCGACGACTCCCTCTCCACATCAGGTGTCGAGCGGGTGCGTCATGTCTTCGGGGCGCACCCAGGCGTCGAACTGCTCGGCCGTCACGTAGCCCAGGTCGAGCGCCGCGTCCTTGAGAGTGAGCCCCTCGTGGTGCGCCTTCTGGGCGATCTGCGCCGCTTTCTCGTAGCCGATGTGCGGGCTGAGGGCCGTGACCAGCATCAGGGAGCCGTCGAGATGGCGGCGAATCACCGCCATGTCGGGTTCGAGGCCGCGCGCGCAGAAGCGTTCGAAGGCGCGCGCGGCGTCCGCCAGCAGACCGGCAGATTCCAGCAGGTTGTGGAGCATCACCGGCTTGTAGACGTTGAGCTGGAAGCTGCCCTGCGAGCCGGCGAAGGCCACCGCCGTGTCGTTGCCGTATACCTGCACCGCGACCTGGGTGAGCGCCTCCGCCTGCGTAGGATTCACCTTCCCCGGCATGATCGACGAGCCGGGCTCGTTCTCGGGGATGCGCAGCTCGCCGAGGCCGGCGCGCGGCCCCGAAGCGTACAGGCGCACGTCGTTGGCGATCTTCATGAGGTCGCCGGCCAGGGTGCGCAGGGCCGCGCTGGCGTTCACGACGGCGTCGTGCGCCGAGAGCGCGGCGAAAAAGTTGGGCGCCGGGTGGAACGGCTTGCCGGTGAGCTCGCCGACGTGCCGGGCGGCCACCGCGGCGAAGCGCGGGTGCGTGTTCATGCCGGTGCCCACGGCGGTGCCGCCGAGCGCCAGCTCGTGCAACGCCGGGAGCGTGCCGCGGACCGTGGCGAGCGCCTGGTCAAGCTGGGCGACCCAGCCGCCGATCACCTGCCCGAGCGTGAGCGGCGTGGCGTCCTGCAGGTGGGTGCGGCCGATCATGATCACGCCGGCGAACTCCTCCGCCTTGCCGTGCAACGCGTCGCGCAGCGCGGTGACGGCCGGCACGAGCACATCCTCGAGCTGCGCGGCGGCGGCGATGTGCATGACCGCCGGGAAGGTGTCGTTGCTGGATTGGCCCAGGTTGACGTCGTCGTTGGGATGGACGGGCCGGCCGGCGCCTCTTCCGCAGCCGGCCAGCTCGTTGGCGCGGTTGGCGATCACCTCGTTGGCGTTCATGTTGCTCTGCGTGCCGGAGCCCGTCTGGAAGACGACCAGGGGGAACTCGGCGTCGAGGGCGCCGTCGATGACTTCGTGCGCGGCGCGGGCGATGAGCTCGGCCTTGTCCTGCGGCAGCAGGCCGAGCTCCGCGTTGGCCCGCGCCGCCGCCAGCTTGAGAATGCCGAGGGCGCGGATCACCGGCCGTCCCCAGCGGAACCTGTCGGCGCCGATGGGGAAGTGCTCCACGGCGCGCTGCGTCTGCGCCCCCCAGTAGTGCTCGGCCGGGACGCGCACCTCACCCATGCTGTCGTGCTCGATGCGCCACGCGTCGCTCATGGCGCTAACACTACCCGGTTCGTTGCGAACGTAGTGCAGACGGCGCGTAGAGCCGGGCTCGCGGCGCGCGGCTGCCCGGGCCGCGGCCGCCACGGCTGCGGCTGAGCGCCGGGGCGCGCCTCGCGGCCCAGCGGGTCACGCCGTCTCTTGGCGCGTCGGCCGGCAGGATATAGGCTGACGTGCACTATCCACCCGTATGGGTATCCGATGGCCGGAGATCAAGCTCCGGCGGGCGCCGCGGTCGCGGCGGCGTCGGGGCGCACGAGGAGCCGCAGTGGACGAGGCCGGGAAGCGCGGAGGCAGGATCAGGGGCCGGCTCGACGTGCCTTTCGAGGATCCGGTCTCCAGTCTGCCAAAGACCGCTCAGAAGATCCTGACGGCTGCGCGAAAGCTCCTCATCGAGGGCGGCTACGAAGCCATGACGCTGGAGAAGGTCGCCGGCGAGGCGGGCGTCAACAAGGCCTCGATCCGCTACAATTTCGGCAACAAGGGCGGCCTCGTCATCGCCGTCCTCGACGCCTACATCCACGACGAGTGCCTCCGTCTTGTGGCCACCATCAAGGACGTTCCGCCGGACGCGGTCGTGGCCACCGCCATGTCGGGGATGCGCAACATGCTGGTCGAAGCCGACAACTTCCAGGGCTACTTCGACATCCTGCCACACGCGTTTCGCGAGCCGGAGCTGCGCGAGCGCATGCTGGCTTTGTACAAGTGGTGGTACCTGCAGAACCTCGCGTGGCTGGGGCTCCGCGACGTTCCGGACGTCGAGCGCAACGAGACCCTGATGGGTCTCGGTGAGCTCGTGTGCGCGGTCATCGACGGCCTCTGCATCCAGGCCGGTCTCCAGCCCGAAGGGTTCGACATGGGGCGCGCGCTGCGCGTGTTCGGCCTCCTGCTCGAGCACTCCATGGAGCGCTTGCGGGCCTCGGGGGGCGAGGCGCGCGTCAACGACGACCCGGCCTGACCGCGAGGCGGCGCCCTCGCGCCGGTGCTTGACAAGGGTCGGCCGGGGGCTATCATGTTTCCACCCAGGTGGGTACTTCTCGCGGAGGCGCTCCGCGTCGTGCGCGGCGGCGCCACGGCGGCCCCGCGGAGGTCGTGGAGGAGGGAGTCGTCTCGCTGCGCCGGCAGACGCGCGGCCGCCGGATCGGCGCCGACGCCCACGCCGAGGACGCCGGCGACGTGGTCAAGACGCGCGACGCGACCGGGGAGCCCGACGTCGCGCAGGCGATCGGCGCCAACGACGTCCTCCTGGACCGGCGTCTGCGCGCGTGCCGACCGCGTGCCCTACCTGAGCGACGAGCGGCGCGACGAATCGGCGGAGGTCCGCGGGGTCATGCCCGGCAGGTCCAGGAGCGAAGGGATCCATCCATGAACGCACGACGAGGTCCGGGTGCGGCAGCGCGGCAGGCGCCCCGATGAAGCGCAATCTTTTCGCGGGGAAGCGGCGCAGCGACGGCGTGCGCTTCGAGGTCTTCACCGGGGACGAGCTCACCGACATCCATCTCGGCACGATGGAGGTGCTGGAGCGCACCGGCGTCTACGTAGAGGACGAGGAGGCCCGCGAGGTCTTCGCCGCCGCGGGCGCGGAGGTCGATGCGAGTAACGGCGTCGTCCGTATCCCGCCTCATGTGGTGGAGCAGGCCATCCGCACGGCGCCCTCCAAGGTCGTGCTCGCCGGGCGGAACCCCAGCAACGACATCGTCCTCGAGGCCGGCCGCGTCGGCTTCACCAACTTCGGCGAAGGCGTGCTCATCGTCGATCCCGCGAGCGGCGAGCTGCGCGTCCCCACGAAGCAGGACGTGGCGGACACCGCCAAGGTGGTGGACTACCTGCCCAACGTCGATGTCTACGAGCGCGCCGTCGCCGCCCATGACGTGTCGCAGGCCTCGGCGCCGTTGCACCAGGCCGAGGCGTGGATGACCAACACGTCCAAGCACGGCTTCATGGGCTCCGGCAACGCCTATCTGTCGGGCAAGCTGCTCGACATGGCCGGCGCGATCGTCGGGGGGCGCGAGAAGCTTCGCACGCGCCCCATCATCTCGTTCATCACCTGCCCCGTCAGTCCGCTCAAGCTCGTGCGCGACACCTGCGAGATCATCATGGCGGCCGCCAGGGGCCACGTCGCCGTCAACATCCTGTCGATGGCGATGGCCGGTGGGTCGTCTCCGGTCACGCTCGCCGGGACCCTGGTGACGCACAATGCCGAGGTGCTGGCCGGCCTCACCCTGAACCAGCTCACGCGGCCCGGCGCGGCGGTCATCTACGGCAGCTCCACGACGGCCATGGACCTGCGCCTTGCCTCCGCGTCTGTGGGCTCGCCCGAGTGCGCGCTCATCAGCGCCGCCGTGGCGCAGATCGCGCGCTTCTACCTGTTGCCCAGTTGGGTGGCTGGTGCGTAGGGCGACTCCAAAGTGGTCGATGCCCAGAGTGGCCACGAGAAGACCCTGACCGGCCTGATGCCGGCGTTGGCAGGAGCCAACCTGATCTACGGTCTGGGGATGATCGAGTCGGGCATGACCTTCGATTTCGGGCAGCTCGTGATGGACAACGAGCTCGCCGGGATGATCAAGCTGTGCGTGGGCGGCATCCCGGTGAGCGACGAGACACTCGCCATCGACGTGATCGGCGAGGTCGGGCCGTTCGGCGACTTTCTCAGCCACGACCACACTCTGGCGCACATGCGCGAGCAGTCGCAGCCCAGGTTGATCGACCGCCGCGTCCGCGAGGAGTGGCAGGCGGCGGGGTCGACGACGCTGCACGAGCGGGCTCTCAAGAAAGCGCGCCAGATCCTCGACGCTCACGTGCCGGACGCGCTCCCGGACGGCGTCGCCGACGAGCTCGCGGCGATCGTCCGCGACGCCGAGCGCGAGCTGGGGGTGGGATGATGACCGCAGCCGCCCACCCCGCGATCACGACACCACCGGAGGGAGCCCCATGAGCACCATTCGCACCCGTATGGGCGACGGCTACGTCGTCGAGCTCACCCCCGAGGAGCTGCGCGCCGACTTGCGGGCCGGGTGCGCCGACGCCGTGAAGCGCGGCAAGGTCCCGCCCCTCGAGGAGGCCGAGCTCGACTACCTCTACGACCTCTTCGCCTACAAGGGCCGCATCGTCGGCGTCGAGCCCGGCCACGAGGTGATCCTCACCAAAGACGGCTCGGTCAACACGCTCTACTCGGCGCAGCTCTCCTCCGGCGTCGGCTTGCCCCTGTCCCGCGAGCAGTGCATGCGCGTCTTCGAGCGCGCCTTCTGCTTCGACACCATGGAGATCGGCCACCCCGACTACTCCTACAAGCCGGTCAAGCCGATCGTCGCGCTCGAAGCCGTCGGCGTCGAGCAGGCGCTGCTCACGACCATCTTCCCGGTGTTCTACGGGGCGATGCCCAACTTCGGTCTGTACGCGCAGCCCGATGGTCCCTTCCCCAACCCGGCCGACCTGCTGCCGCGCGGCCGCATCGAGGAAGCCCGTGAGGCGCAGATGCTGATGGCCGACGCCTGCAAGGCCGACATGCTCTACGTGGCCCGCCATATGGCCGACGTGGGCGCCGACGGCATCAACTTCGACACCACGGCGTCGGCCGGCGACGCCGAGCTCCTCGCCGTGCTCGAGACGGTGGAGGAGCTGGCCGCCACCACCGACCTCGCCATCGAGGTGGGCATGGCGGCCGAGTTCGTCCTCGGCTTCCACGGCCAGCTTGAGTACAAGGGCACCCGGCTCGCCGGCCTCTGGCCCCACCAGCAGGTCAAGCTGGTGGAGCAGGCCGGCGCCCACCTGTTCGGGCCCGTGGTCAACACCAACTCGCGCAGAAGCACGCCGTGGAACGTGGCCCGTGCCGTGACCATCGTCAAGGAGTGCAGCCGGGTCGCCGAGATCCCCATCCACGCCAACGTCGGCATGGGCGTCGGCGGCGTGCCCATGTTCGAGGTGCCGCCGCCCGACGTGCTCACGAGGTGCAGCGCGGCGATGGTCGAGATCGGCCGCGTCGACGGCTTGTAGGTGGGCACCGGCGATCCCTACGGGATGTCGATGAGCCACGCGCTTGCCTCGGGCATGGGGGGCATCCGCACCACTGGAGATCTGGTGGCGAGGATGCAGCTCCGCAAGAAGATGAGGCTTCCGCAAGCCAAGCAGTACGTGGCCGACAAGCTCAAGGTCGGCCTGGACGACCTCGCCGATTCGACGGTCATGCGCGCGCTGCGCGAGGAGCTCGACATCGGCGTCATCACGGCCGTGCCCGGGGCGCGCAAGGGCATCGAGGCGAAGCGCAACATCGCCGCGCTCCTTGACGTCGAGGTGCCCTGCCTGAAGCGGCTGTAGAAAGGTAGCGAAACCGCGCGGAGGCGCGCGTCGGCCTCAGCGGCCGGCGCGCGCCTCCGCCAGCGTGCGGCCCAGCCGGGCCGCGCCCTCGCGCAGGTCGCCGGGGCCGTACATGCTGAACCCGAGGCGCAGGCCGCGGTCGTGGCCGGAGATCGAGAACCGCTTTCCGTCGAAGAACGCGACGCCGTTGGCCTCGCCGGCGGCGATGAGATCGCCGGCTGCGAGGTCGCTGGGGAGCGCGACCCAGACGAACAGGCCGCCGGACGGCGAGGTCACGGTGCAGCCCTCGGGAAGACCGGCCCGCAGGCCGTCCACGAGGGCGTCGCGACGCGCCCCGTACGCCGACTGCAGGCGCGTCACGTTCTCGTCGAAGATGCCCTCGCGCAGGAGGTGAGCGCATACGCAGGCCGTGAACTGGCTGGGGCAGCCGCCGCTGTCGAGGACGCCGCGCTCCGTGTACTGCCGCACGCGCGCGGCGCCGGACGTGAGCCAGCCACAACGCAGCCCTGGGGCCAGCGTCTTGGAGAACGTCCCCAGGCGGATGACGCGCTCGGCGGCGCCCTCGATCTCGGCGGCGATGCTCCACAGCGATCGCGGCGCCGGTCCGTCGTAGGCGAGCTCCCGGTAGACGTCGTCCTCCACGACCAGCAGGTCCTCCTCGACCGCGAGCTCGACCAGCCGTCGCCGGCGTTCGTCGCTCAGGCACGTCCCGGTAGGGTTGTGGTAGGTGGCGACCGTGTACACGAGTCGTGGCCGCCGGCCGCTTGCCCGGGTGCTTGCCACGCGCTCGGCGAGGGCCTCGACATCCATGCCGCGATCGTCAAGCGGGACCGCGACAAGGTGCAGCGAGAGGTCGCGGGCCATGCGGATAGCGAGGCTGAAGCCGGGATCCTCCATGAAAACGGCATCGTCCGCGCCGACCAGGTGGGACAGCAGCAGATGAATGGCGGAGGAGGTGCCGTTGGTCACGGCGATCTCCTCGAGGCCCACGGGCCAGCCTTCGGCACGTGAGATGCGCTCGGCAAGCGCCTCGCGAAGCGCGTTGGGACCTTCGTTCACGCCGTAGTTGAGCGCCGCCGCGCCGACCGTGTCGGTCACCCAGCGCGCGGCGTCGCCGATGGCGGCGACGGGGATGAGCGCTGGGTCGGGGTCGCCCCAGCGGAGCTCGATGATCCCCGGTCGCATCTCTGCCTGTGGCTCGACGGTGAACGGCATGGGGAGATTGTACTCGAAGCTACGCCCCGAGCCGCCGCGACTCGAGCCTGAGCGCCTCGAGGAAGCGTTCGTTCTGCACCTGTGTGCCGACGGTCACGCGGATGTGTTCGATGAGCCCCCACCGTCTGCGCGACGCAGGCGCGCAGCCACTCCCGGTCGGCGAGCGCCGCCGGCCCGGCGACGATCGACAGGCGGTTCAGGTTGAACGGCTCCTCGATCGTGTCGAGCAGCCGGCAGACGCGCTCGCCGGCGAGCGCGTACCCGAGACGCGCGAGCTCCAGCGCCCACGTCGCGGTCATCGCGATCACGCCTGCTTTGGCGGCGGCGTAGTTGGTCTGGCCCCGCCTGACTTGCCGCCGGGGACGCCCGCGACGGCCGTGATGCAGCCTACTCCTGTGTCGGCTTCAGGCTCTTGCGGACGTCCTTCGAGCGCACAAGGAGATGCTGCGCACCCGAGGACGAGGGCTCGAAGCCGTAGTTCTCGAAGAAGCCGCGCGCCTCGCTGGCTCCGGCATCGACGAGGACGGCCCGGGCGAACATCGTGGAGGAGGCGTGCAGGCAGCGGGCGAGCGCCTGCACCAGCAGCGCCTCGCCGATGCCCTTGCCCTGCTCCGGCGCATCGACCGCCAGGCGCTCAAGGAGGATCACCGGGATGTCGAGCGGGCCCTGACCGGGCAGGTGTTCGATCGTCGCGGGCGGGCTGACCGTCGCCGCCTTGAGCGCGAAGTAGCCCACCACGCGAGCGTCCCGGGCGGCGACGCGCGTCTTGCCGGCGCGCTGATCGGCGCGCGCGCGCTGCGTGAGGAACTCGTCGAGGTCGGCGTCGCTACAGGAGAAGCCGGCGACATCGTCGGTCGCCGCGAGGGCCTCGAGTCGGAGCGCCGCCTCGTCGCCCTCGAACGGGCTTGCGGCGGCGGCCGCCTCGACGAGCGCGGGGAGCGGCGCCGACTTGCCCGAGAGCTGCTCGCCGAAGGCCGCCCAGGCCTCGTCGTCCAGCACGAAGCGGGGCTGGTCGGGCAGGATCTGGTCGGGCGGACTGACGAAGCCGCCGCCGCCGTCCTGCCCTACGGGGCAGGCCAGCTCGCAGGCGCGGCAGTACCGGGTGACCTCGCTGGGCTCGTCGAGCCCCATGAGCGCCCCGTCGAGCATCTCGAAATCGACGTCGAGCTGGTCCTGCTCCTGCTTGCAGAGCGTCCTCTGGTAGGAGCCGCCGCGGAACGCGGTCCGCGGGCAGACACTCTGGCACGGCTTGCTGCACGTCGCGCAGGGATCGAAGCCCTGGAGCCGCGGGGTCGGCTCCAGGTCCGCCTCCAGGAAGATGCCGCGCAGCCGGACGCGCGGGCCGTACTCCGGCGTGATCAGCAGGTTGTCCCGGCCGAAGACGCCCAGGCCGGCCAGAACGGCGGCGTCCTTCAGGAAGGCCCCGCCGTACTCGATCTGGTACGGCAACGACAGGGCGCCCATCCCCAGCTCCTCGTTGAGCCAGACGCGCAGCCGCTTTGACTGAGCCGCGAGCTCGCAGTTGCCGGGGGTGAAGCCCCTGACTTTGAGGCTCCACCAGTCGAGGACGGGCTCTGAGGCCGGATGCGCCAGCCCCCAGACCAGCACCGTCTTGTACTCGTCCTTCCACTCCACGCCCTTGTACTCCGGGTAGAAGGGGTTCTCGTCGTAGGTCGCGTAGGACGGGGCGGTCTTGAGATCGGCGATCCGTGCGATCCCGACGAGCGAAGCGCCTTCCTCCCTCGCCTTGTCCATGATCTTCTGCCTGAGCTCATCGCTGCTCATCTGCTGCGGTCCTTTCCGCGGCGGGCCGGGCCGGCAGGCCCGGCCGCGCACGTCCGTGGCTTCTAGCGGTCCCGGTTGAGTCTGATGAGGGCGTCGGCTGCGACAGCGCCCTGGCCCTCCGCCAGGACCATGAGTGGATTGACGTCGAGCTCCACGATGGCCGCCGGGTCCTTCTCGACCATGGCGGCGATCGCGAGGACGACGTCGGCGGCCGCATTCAGGTCGGCCTGCGGGCAGCCCCTGAAGCAGTTGAGGAGCGGCGCGCACTGGAGTCCGTCCAGCGCCTCCAGGACCTGCTCCCTGGTGACCGGGAGCAGGAGGGACGCGCTGTCTTTCATGAGCTCGACGAGGATGCCGCCGCCGCCGATCACGAGGTACGGGCCGAAGTGCTCGTCCTGGGCGACGCCGACGATGATCTCGGCGACGACCTCCTCGACCATGCGCTCGACGAGAAAGGACTCCGAGAGGCCCGCCATCATCGAGATGGACGACGTCACTTCGTCGGCGCTCCTCAGGTTGAGGCGCACGCCGCCGACGTCGGTCTTGTGCGCGACGCCCAGCGCCTTGATGACGACCGGGAAGCCGAGCTCCTCGGCCGCCGCGACCGCCTCCTCGGCGCCGCCGACGACGCGTGACTCGGGCACGCGCACGCCGGCCGCGGCGAGCAGGCGCTTCGACGCCGCTTCATCCAGCACCGTGACGGCATTGCGGTCCATCTTGAAAGGGGCCACCAGAAGGGGCGCGCTCGGCGGCCGCCGCCAGGCTGCGCCGACGTCCACGGCCGCCTGGACGGCCGCCACCGCGTCGTCGATGCCGGCGAGCAGCGCGACGCCGTCCTTCATGAGGCGCTCGGCCACGGGCTCGGAGACCGTGTCGGCGAAGGTCGCGAGGACCGCGCCCTTGACGCCGGTGGCCTGCGTCGCCCGCACGAAGCCGCGCTCCGCCCCGCCCCAGGTGGACTGGTCGCACTTGTCTGCCCTGGGGTAGTCGAGCGCGCACAGGGCGATGTCGAAGTCCTCGGCCATGAAGGCGCCGAAGATCGCGGCGTTCGCGTCGTCGTCGTCCCACGAGTACATCTGATAGTCGAACGGGTTGGCGGCGACGACCCGCTCGTGGACGACCGCGCGGAGCCCCTCCGCGACCTTCTCCGACAGCGGCGGCAGGGTGAGGCCCGGGGTCAGGGCGTCGGCGAGCAGGGTGAGGTCGCCGCCCGAGGTGCTCATCGCGCCGATGCGCCCGCCCTTGAGCGGACCCACCACGTGCAGCAGCTTCAGCGCCTCGACCAGCGCCTCCAGCGAGTCGATGCGCGCCACGCCGAGCCGCTCGAACAGCGCGCTCACGAGCACGTCGGAGCCGGCCAGCGAAGCGGTGTGCGACACGACCACCCTCTGCGCGACCTGCGAGCGGCCGGTCTTCACAGCGACGATGGGCTTGCCCAGCCCACGGGCTACGTCGACCGCCTCCTGGAAGCCCCTGGGGTCGGGCAGCGCCTCGAGGTAGAGCCCGATGGCCGTGACCTCCTCGCGGTTCGCGAAGAGCTTGATCGCGTCGTTGAGGTCGAACTTCAGCCGGTTCCCCAGCGAGACCATGTAGGCGATGGGCAGGCCACGCCGCTGCATGGTGATGTTGAACCCGACGTTGGAGGACATCGTGATGATGGCCACGCCGCGGTCCACCCGGCGGCCGCCCTGCTGGTCCGGCCAGAGCATCGCTCCGCTGACGTAGTTGAGCAGGCCGTAGCAGTTGGGCCCGACCAGCACCATGTCTCCCGAGGCCTCGAGGAGCTGTCTCGTAGCCTCGAAACCATCCTCGCCGGCCTCGGCGAAGCCGGTCGCGTAGGAGATGGCGCCGCCCGCGTCCCGCGCCGCCAGATCTCTGATGATGTCGATGGTGAGGTTGCGGTTCACGCCGACGTACGCGGCGTCGGGGCTGCCCGGCAGTTCGGCTACCGAGCGATAGACCTTGCGCCCCTGGATCTCGTCCTTCTTGGGATGGACCGGCCAGACCTCACCGTCGTAGCCCATGAGATCGCACTGGCGGATCGCCTCCTGGGCCTGCGCGCCGCCGAAGACGGCGATCGACCGCGGGTTCAGAAGACGCTCGAAGCGCGTCGCATCGACGATCACACCATCCATCTCGACCTCCGTTGTCTCTCGTTCTTCTTCGTGCCGCCCCCGAGGATGTCCACGACACGTTGCGTGGCGCTGAGGTCGGGCGGGCGCTCGCAGGCCGGCACGCTCACAGCCTCAGCCCGCCATCGACCGGGATCACCCGTCCGTTGACGAAGTCGTTCTCGAGGGCGAAGCGCACGGCGTGGCTGACCTCCGCCGGCGCGGCCATGCGGCGCAGGGGGATCGACTCCGTCAGCTTGCGTCGAGCCTCCTCGGGCATGGCGAGCGCCATCTCGGTGGCCGTGAGCCCGGGGGCGATGGCCACCGCGCGGATGCCGTACCTCGCGAGCTCCATGCCCCACGTCCTGGTCATGGCGACCACGCCCGCCTTGGCGGCGCTGTAGTTCGTCTGACCGACGTTCCCCTTCCACGAGAGCGACGAGATGGAGACGATCACGCCCCCCGACCCCTGCCGTACCATGTGGTAGGCGGCCTCACGCGCGCACAGAAACACCCCGGTGAGGTCGACGTCGATCACCGCCTGCCACTTCGCCAGCGGCAAGCGCTCGACGGAGTCGCCGGACTTGCGGACGAGCAGGCCGTCGCGGTTCAGGCCGGCGTTGTTCACGACCGCGTCGATGCCGCCGGCTTGCGCCACGAAGGCGGCGAAAAGCTGCTCGACGCTCGCCTCGTCGGAGACGTCGGCCGGGTGGGTCCAGACGGCGAGACCGCGCTGCGCGGCGTCCCGTTCCAGGTCGGCCAGCCCGGCGGAGTCCACGTCGCAGACGCCGGCGCGGGCGCCCGCCGCGGCCAGATCGAGGGCGAACGTACGGCCGAGGCCGTGCGCCCCTCCGCTGATGAGGATGCGTGCTCCGGCGATGTCCACGGTCTGCTCCTCCCTGGGCGGTCCGCACGTGACCTCGCGTTGCCGAGGTGATCGCGGATCCCCGCCCTTCGCGCTTCGTGCTCCGGTTGCGTCACATCGTGACGCAACCGTCCACGCGGCGCGCATCACGGTGACGAACATCACTCACGCCCTCGCCCGGGCCGCCGGCCGCAAGGTCGGCGGCGGAACGGCGGCGGACGCCTACCGGAGCCCGCCGCCGCAGACCGCCGGGCCTCCAGGGGGAGGAGGCATGGTCAAAGTGCCTGTGCGTCCTCGGCGCCCACGGCGTCGCGCCCAAGGGCGAACGCGCGCAGGTTGACTTCCAGGATCCTGGCCGGCACCGCGGCCGCGAGGCCGCGCTGCCAGGACTCCGCGGTGAAGGGGAGCACCGCGCTCGCCGCCCCGAGCAGCGCCACGTTCACGGCGCGCAGGGTGCCGGCCTCGCGGGCCAGCGCCTCGGCGTCGATGGCGACGAGGCGCACGCCGCGGGCGGCGGCCGCGGCGGGCAGGTCGTCGGGGTAGGGCTGCTCGCCGCGCAGCACGCTGCCCGGCGCGATGCGCGTGCTCACGGCGCAGACAAGGGCGCCCCGCGGCCCCAGGTGGCCGAGGCCGCGGTGGCCCTCGAGAAGCTCCGTGGCGATGACCACGTCGGCGGAGTGCGTGACCGGCGACCACACTTCCTTGCCGAAACGCACCGTGCTGAGCACGCTGCCGCCGCGCTGCGCCATGCCGTGCACCTCGCTGGTCTTGACGCGCAGGCCGGCGGCGGAGGCCGTCTCGGCGATGATCGCCGCGGCCAGCAGGATGCCCTGGCCGCCGACGCCCATGAGGGAGACGGTGGTGACGCCGTTCATGGGGCGCCCTCGGCGGAGCTCAGGGCGCCGCGCCGGCAGACCGCGACGCAGAGGCCGCAGCCGGTACAGCCGTCCATGATGGACACCGTGTCCGCCTCGGGGGCGATGGCGGGGCAGCCGATGGCGAGGCACAGGCCGCAGAGGTTGCAGCGCTCGTCGTCGACGACGACCTTACCGAGGTTCTCGCGCACCAGGAGCGCGCACGGCGCCTGCGCGACGAAGACGCTCAGCCCGGGCGCGTCGATCTCGACCTTGAGGGCCGCCTCGAGGGCGCGGTAGTCGGCGGCGTCGACGGTGACGCAGCGCACGCCGATGCCCTCGCAGAGCTTCTGCAGATCGATCGCCGGGCCCTCGGAGAGGTCGGGGCGCACGCCCGAGCCCGGATTGCCCTGATGCCCGGTCATGGCCGTGGTGCGGTTGTCGAGGATGATGACGACGCCCGCGGCGCCGTTGTAGTGGGCGCTGATGAGGGGCGTGACGCCGGAGTGGAAGAAGGTGGAGTCGCCGATCACGGCCACCGAGGCCTTGCGTCCGAGCGCCGCGTTGAAGCCGGCCATCATGCCGACGCTGGCGCCCATGCACAAGGAGCTGTCGAGGGCGTTGAGAGGCGGGTCGGCGCCGAGCATGTAGCAGCCGATGTCGCCGTGGGCCACGAGCTTGTGCTTCTTGAGCGCCGTGAACAGGGAGCGGTGCTTGCAGCCGGCGCAGAGCACCGGCGGGCGCACCGGCAGCTCCGGCTCGGGCGGCAGGTCGGCAAGGCGCGGCGTCGGAGGGAAGACCGGGCGCCGGCGCCGCGGCGGGCGCCGCGAGAGGTAGGGTTCGAGGGCGCGGAAGACGATGTCCTGGTCGAGCTCGCCGTTTGCGGGAATCGCCTCTTTGCCGATCACCGGCAGGCCGAGCATGCGGACCTGCTCCTCGATGAACGGATCGAGCTCCTCGACGACCGCCACGCGCGAGACGTGCTTGTAGAGCTGCGCCACCTTGCGATAGGGCAGTGGGTGCGACATGCCGAGCTTGAGGAACCAGGCCTTGGGGAAGGCTTCGCGGGCGTAGACGTAGGAGATCCCCGAGGTGATGATGCCGAAGTCGGCGGCGCCCGCCTCGAGCACGTTGAGCGGCGACTGCTCGGCGCGGGCGCGCAGCCGCTCCAGCCGCTCGATGACGAAGCGCGTGCGAAGGCGTGCCCATTGCGGCACCATAAGGTGCTTGGTGACGTCCTTCTCGTACTCGCGGGCCTCGAACGCGACGGGCACGCCGGGGACCACCTGCCCGCGGCCGTGGGAGACTCGCGTCGTGGAACGCAGCAGCACCGGCGTGTCGAGCTCCTCCGAGAGGGCGAAGGCCTCGGCGACGAAGTCGTAGGCCTCCTGGCTGTCGGAGGGCTCGAGCATGGGGATCCTGGCGAACCTGGCGTAGTTTCGGTTGTCCTGCTCGTTCTGCGAGGAGTTCATGTTGGGGTCGTCGGCGCTCACGATGACGAGGCCCGCGGTGACGCCGGTCTCGGTGAGCGTGAGCAGCGGATCCGCGGCCACGTTGAGGCCGACATGCTTCATGGAGACGAGCGTGCGCCGACCGGCGCGCGAGGCGCCGACCGCGGTCTCGAGGGCCACCTTCTCGTTGACGCACCACTCGGCGTGGACGCCCTCGAGGCCGGCGATCGTCTCGAGGATCTCGGTGGAGGGCGTGCCCGGGTAGGCGCAGGCGAACGTGGCCCCGGCGCGCGCGGCGCCGTGGGCGATGGCTTCGTTGCCGGAGAGGAGGAGCGTGCGTTCCATGGCGACGAACTGTAACCGAAGCTGCTCCGGCCTGTCAAGCGTTCCGCAGGATGTCCTCCTGACGGCGACTGTGCACCCGGGATGAGACGCGGCTGATGGAGGCGCGACCGAAGAAGCTGCGGCAGGAGCCCCGACCGCGCGGCGAGTCGCGGCGAGGCGCGCGCTCAGCCTGCGTACTTCTGCCGCAGCAGCTTCTTGTCGAGCTTGCCGACGCTCGTCTTGTCGATGGCGTCGATGAAGAGGATCTTATCGGGCACGGCGAACTTCGAGATGACGCCCTTCTCGGCCTGCTCCAGCACGAAGCCGCGGATCGCCGCGGCGTCGTCCGGGGCGCCGGCCCGGAGGACGACGAGCGCCATGGGGCGCTCGCCCCATTTCTCGTCGGGCACGCCGATCACCGCCACCTCGCTCACCGCGGGGTGCTGGCCGATGATGTTCTCCAGGTCGAGCGAAGAGATCCACTCGCCGCCGGTCTTGATGACGTCTTTGATGCGGTCGGACACCTGCAGGTACCCGAGCTCATCGATGCTGCCGATGTCGCCGGTGTGCAGATAGCCCCCCGCCCAGAGCGTCTCCGAGCTGCGCTCGTCCTTGAGGTAGCCCATGGTGACCCAGGGGGCGCGCACGACGATCTCCCCCGTGGCCTTGCCGTCGTGCGGGACGTCGTGCATCGCTTCGTCGACGATGCGCAGGTCCACCAGGGGGTTCGGCCGGCCGGCCCTGCAGCGGATCTCCAGCTCGCGCTCCTCGTCCCGGCCGTCCACGTCCCGGTCGAGGTGCGCGCTCATGATGAACGGGCAGGTCTCGCTGAGGCCGTAGCCCCCGTAGATGTCGATGCCCCTGTCCAGAGCCTCCTTGCACAGCGCCTTGGGCAGGGGCCCGCCGCCGATGATCACCTTCCACTTCGAGAGGTCGGTCTGCGCGCTCGCCGGGCTCCCGAGCAGCATGTACATGATTGTGGCCACGCAGTGCGAGACGGTGACCTTCTCCTTCTGGATCAGGCCGAGGAGCACGGCGGGATCGTAGCGACCCGGGTAGACCTGCTTGACGCCCATGACGGTCGCCATGTACGGGTAGCCCCACGCATGGGCGTGGAACATCGGCGTGATCGGCATGTAGACGTCGTCGCGGTGAAAGCCTCCCTGCTGCGGTGACATCGCCATCGCCGAAAGACCTGCCAGGGTGTGGAGCACGAGCTGCCGGTGGCTGTAGTACACGCCTTTGGGGAGCCCGGTGGTCCCGGTCGTGTAGAAGGTCGTCGCGCAGGTGTTCTCGTCGAGCTCCGGGAAGACGTACGTGGCGGAGCTCCGCGCAAGGAGCTCCTCGTACTCGCCGGCGAGCGGCACGCTCGTCGCCGGCGGATCCACCGAATCGCTGAGGAGCACAAACCGCTTCACCGTTCCCAGCCGGTCCCTGATCTGCTCGAGCACCGGCAGGAGCTCCGCGTTCACGAGGATGACATCGTCCTCCGCGTGGTCGATGGTGTAGACGATCTGCTCGGGGGACAGGCGCACGTTCACGGTGTGCAGGATCGCCCCCATCATGGGCACGGCGAAGAAGCACTCCAGGTAGCGGTGGCTGTCCCAATCCATGACGCCGACGGTGTCCCCGGGCTTCACCCCCAGGCCGGCCAGCCCGTGGGCCAGCCGGCCGATCCGCTCGGCGAGCTCACGGTAGGTGTAACGCACCAGGTCGCGGTAGACGATCTCCTGGTCCGGCGAGTGGGCCAAAGGTGCGTGCAGCAGATGCTTGATCAGGAGTGGGTAGACGTAGGCCGAGGGGGTCTTCTCGATGAGCTTCGCGGGCATGCCGGTCCTCCCGATCGTCAGTGGTCAGGGGTCAGTGTCCACCGCGCAGCCGCGATCTCCTGGCCCGCAGAGTCTCTCGGCATGTCTCTCGCTTCCCGGCGCAAACCGTATGGTCCGGCTGTGAATCAGGATAACATCCGGGCAAACGGTTGACGAGCCGGAGATGCTCCAGCTAGCATGCAGCCAACTGACCAGGGGGGATGGTGTGGACGCTCTCGACCGCCGGATTCTCATCGAGCTGCAGCAGGACGGAAGCCTCACCAACGCCCGTCTGGCGCAGGCGCTGGGCCTCTCCCAGTCGGCTATGTCCGAGCGCGTGCGGCGCCTGGAGCAGGACGGCCACATCACCGGCTACCGCGCCCTCGTCAATCCCGCCAGTCTCGGGCTCGGCCTGCAGGCGTTCGTGGCGGCCGTGCTCAACCATCACAGCACCGAGTCCATCGAGTCGTTCGAGAGCGGCCTCGTGGCGCTCAAGGACGTGCGCGCCTGCTACCACGTGGCCGGCCGCTTCGACTATCTGCTTCACGTGGCCGTGCGCGACCTGGAGCACCTGGGCCGGCTGATCAAGTACGACATCGCCGCGATCCCCGG
>JBAXRL010000003.1:0-25133 GCA_037131205.1 Actinomycetes bacterium
GTCGACCATGATGGCGCCCTTGTAGGCCATGAAGAGCTTGAGGCTGGTGACGCCTTCGTCGACCAGCAGGGGTATCTCGGCCAAGGTGTCGGCGGTGAGACGAGTGATGGCCATATGCAGACCATAGTCGGCGACCACGTGGCCGTCGGCCATCTCTCGCCAGTCGGCGTAGGTCTTCATCAGCGTGTCGCCGGGCGCCTGAAGGGCGAAGTCGACGACCATCGTGGTGCCACCGGTCGCGGCGGCCTTCGTACCCGTGGCGAACGTCTCGCAGCTGACGGTGCCTCCAAAGGGCATCTGGAAGTGCGTGTGTACGTCGATGCCCCCGGGGAGCACGTAGGCGCCTGAGGCATCCACGACCTCCGTTCCGTCACGAGGCAGGTCCAGGCCCACGGCGACGATCCGGCCGCCGTCCACGAGAACATCGGCCTGGTATTCGCCTTCGGAGCTCACCACAGTGCCACCCGCGATGATCGTCTTCACTTCTGGGCCTCCTTCTCGTTCGCCCTCGACTCTTGCCTGGATCGTGCCCGAGGAGCCTTGCCGGTCGCCCTCTGGCCGCTGACAATGTAGCACACGCGGCCCCGGCCGTCTGGGCTCGCGGCACGTCTTGCGCCGGCTCGGCGCCGCGCGCAGGGACGGCTTCTTCGATACAATGCGCAGACAGGACTGTGACGCGGTGCGGTTGTTCAGCGTGCGGCCGGCTCGTCATCACCAGCCGGCAGGCGCCGGCCCGCGAACCAGAAGGAGAAGTAGTGGCTCATCAGTTCCCCGAGATCGTGGCCTACGGCTCGGCGTTCCGCTTCGCCCTCGAGGCGGAGCAGGCCTGCGCCGACTTCGCCGCGGCGGCCGGCGTACTGGCCCCCGACCAGGTTTGGCGCGACAAGCTCGAGGAGGTCGTCTGCACCCACGACGACCGCGTCGCCAAGCTGATCGTGATCCGCCAGGCGGTCAACGAGATGATCCTCGAGCCGATCTACTCCCTCGTGGTCGGCGACTACCTCGGTACGCTCGACGCCGAGCCGGCCACGAGCTGGCCGGAGGTGGCCCTGCAACTCATCGCCGCCGAAGAGGACACGGCGCGCTACCACGAGGACTTCGTCAAGCAGTGTGGGGAGATTCTCGCCCACAGCGCGCGCGCCTTCAAGAAGAGCGCCATGCAGGACCGGGCGGTGGCAGAAGAGCTGAAGCGCCTGCTCTGATTCCTGTCGCCGCCTCAGGGGCACAGTGCCGGGGCCGGCCGCGGGCGAAGTCCGCCATTCTTGCGGCCGTGCCCGCATCCTCAAGAGCCCGTGGTCGGAGTGCGCCCCGCAGTCCCTGACCGGAAGGCCCGAGCACATGGTCAAGAGCATGTTCGACATCCTTCGCGAGCTGGACGCCAAGCGCGCCGCGGCGCGCGCCGGCGGCGGCGAGAAGCGCGTCGCCGCCCAGCACGCCAAGGGCAAGCTCACGGCCCGGGAGAGGATCGAGGTGCTGCTCGACCCCGACTCGTTCGAAGAGTGGGACATGTTCGTCGAGCACCGCTGCAGCGACTTCGGCATGGAGACCCGGAAAGTCCCCGGGGACGGCGTGGTGACCGGCTACGGCACCATCAACGGCCGGCTGATGTTCGTCTTCAGCCAGGACTTCACCGTGTTCGGCGGGTCTCTCTCCGAGGCTCACGCCGAGAAGATCTGCAAGATCATGGACCACGCCGTGAAGGTGGGCGCCCCGGTGATCGGCCTCAACGATTCGGGGGGCGCCCGCATCCAGGAGGGCGTCGCCTCGCTGGGCGGCTACGCCGATGTCTTTCTGCGCAACGTCCTCGCCTCGGGGGTCATCCCGCAGGTCTCCGTGATCATGGGTCCCTGCGCCGGCGGCGCCGTGTACTCGCCGGCGATGACCGATTTCATCTTCATGGTCAGGGACTCCTCGTACATGTTCGTCACCGGCCCGGACGTCGTGCGCACGGTCACCCACGAAGAGGTGACCGCCGAGCAGCTCGGCGGCGCCGTCACCCACACGACGAAGTCGGGGGTCGCCCATCTTGCTTTCGAGAACGACATCAACGCCCTGATGATGGTGCGCCGCCTCATGAACTTCCTCCCGTCGAGCAACCGCGAGGCGCCTCCGCTGCAGCCCACCAGCGACCCGGCGGATCGTCTCGAGCCCTCCCTCGACAGCCTGGTGCCCGACGACCCCAACGAGTCCTACGACATCAAGGAGCTCATCCTCAAGGTGGTCGACGACTGGGAGTTCCTCGAGCTGCGGCCGGACTACGCGCGCAACATCGTCACCGGGTTCGCACGCATGGCGGGCCGGCCCGTCGGCATCGTCGCCAATCAGCCGCTCGTGCTGGCCGGCTGCCTCGACGTGCGGTCGGCCGTCAAGGGGGCCGGTTTCGTGCGCTTCTGCGACGCCTTCGGCATCCCCATTGTGACGTTCGTCGATGTGCCCGGCTTCATGCCCGGCAGCGAGCAGGAGCACGGCGGCATCATCAAGGACGGCGCGAAGCTCCTGTTCGCCTACGCGGAGTGCACGGTGCCCAAGGTCACGGTGATCACGCGCAAGGCCTACGGCGGCGCCTACGACGTCATGAGCTCCAAGCATCTGCGCGGCGACGTCAACTTCGCCTGGCCGTCGGCCGAGATCGCCGTGATGGGGCCCAAGGGCGCGGTGGAGGTCGTCTTCAGGGCCGACGCCGACGACCCTGCACGGATCGCGGAGCGCGCCGAGGAGTACGCGCGCAAGTTCGCCAACCCGTTCGTCGCCGGCCACCGGGGCTTCATCGACGACGTCATCATGCCGCGGGCGACGCGCAAGCGCATCTGCCGATCTCTGTCCATGCTCCGTGACAAACGCCTGGAGAACCCGTGGCGCAAGCACAACACGATGCCTCTCTAGATCGCGCGTCGAGCACCGCGTGAGCATCTTCGACAAGATCCTCGTCGCCAATCGCGGGGAGATCGCCTGCCGGGTGATGCGCACCGCTCGGCGGCTCGGCATCGCCACGGTGGCCGTGTTCTCGGAGGCGGACCGCAACGCCCTGCACCTGCAGTTCGCCGACGAGGTCGTGGGCATCGGACCTGCCCGATCTGGGGACTCCTACCTGTCCATCGACAGGATCGTCGACGCCTGCCTCAAGACCGGGGCGACCGCGGTGCACCCCGGCTACGGCTTTCTCGCCGAGAACGCGGAGCTCTGCGAGCGCCTGGAGAGGGAAGGCATCGCCTTCATCGGTCCCAGGGCCGACTCGATCCGCGCGATGGGCGACAAGATCGCCGCCAAGGCGCTGGCGCTGGAGGCGGGCGTCGGCGTCGTCCCCGGGTCGGATATCGTCCTTGAGAACGAGGACGCCGCCTGCCGCGCCGCCGCGGAGGTCGGTTACCCCGTGATGCTCAAAGCCGCCGCCGGAGGCGGCGGCAAAGGCATACGGGTGGCCGGCGACGACGCCCAGCTGCGCGCGGCCTTCGCCGCCTGTCGCAATGAGGCGCGCAGCAGCTTCGGCGACGACCGCGTCTTCGTCGAGAAGTTCATCGAGGATCCGCGCCACATCGAGTTTCAGGTGCTGGGCGATGCGTTCGGCGATGTGGTCCACCTGTGGGAGCGCGACTGCTCGATCCAGCGCCGCCACCAGAAAGTGATCGAAGAAGCGCCGTCGTCGTGCCTTGACGGGCGCTCTCGCGAGGCCATGGGGGCTCAGTCTGTGGCGCTCGCGAAGGCGGCGCGTTACCAGTCGGCCGGGACCGTCGAGTTCGTCGTCGACAAGCATGGCTCGTTCTACTTCCTGGAGATGAACACGCGCATCCAGGTCGAGCACCCGGTCACCGAGATGATCACGGGGGTGGACCTGGTCGAGGCGATGATCCGGGTCGCGGCCGGCGAGCCGCTGCCGTTCTCCCAGGCGGACATCCGCTGCGACGGCTGGGCCATCGAATGCCGCATCAACGCGGAGGACCCGTTTCACAACTTCCTTCCCTCGAGCGGACGCCTGGTGAGGTACATCCCGCCGCGCGAGAGCGCCGGCAGGGTGCGCGTGGATACGGGCGTCGCGGAAGGCGGGGCGATCTCGCCGCACTACGACTCCATGATCGCCAAGGTGATCACCCACGATGCGACGCGAGAAGGCGCCATCGCGATGATGCGACGGGCGCTCGACCAGTTCGTGGTCAGAGGCGTGGCTACCAACATCGCCTTTCAGGCGGCCTTGCTGCGACACACGCGATTCCTCGCCGGCGATCTCCACACCGGGTTCATGGCCGAGGAGTATCCGCGCGGATTCAACGCCGCCGACATGCCTCACGTCGACAAGTCGCTGCTCGTCGCCGTGGCCGCGTTCGTGCACCGTTCGCGCATCGACCGGCACGCCTCGGTCGGCGGCCAGATGCCGGGGCACGAGCTCAAGGTGGCCGAGGAGTGGACCGTCGTCCTCAACGGCGAGCGCAATCCCGTCACCGTGAGACCGGTCAGCGGCGGATACGTTGTCCTGGATGCAGAGCAGAGCAGAGAGATCGTCTCGGGCTGGCGACTCGGCGAACCGCTGTTGTGCGGCGCCTGCAACGGCAGGCCTTTCTGTATCCAGGTCGAGCATGTCGGGCAGATGTATCGGCTCACTCACGGCGGCACTCAGGCCGACGTCCGAGTCATGACGGCGCGCACGACGGAGCTCCTTCAGCGCATGCCCGAGAAGCCCGAGCGCGATCTGTCCCGCTTCCTGCTCTCTCCCATGCCGGGTCTGGTGACGCTGCTCGAGGTCGACGAGGGTCAGGCGGTGAGGATCGGCGAGCCGCTCCTTGTGATCGAAGCGATGAAGATGGAAAATATCCTGAGAGCCGACCGCGACTGCGTGGTCGACCGGCTGCTGGTCAAGCCCGGCGACAGCGTCGCGGTCGGCCAGCGCGTCATGGAGTTCAGATGACCGACGAGCAGCGCGCACCAGCGGCGGACCAGCCCGCCGGCCCACCTCTGCGCACGTCCGCCGACCTGGCCGACTGGTGCGCCGCCGCCGGAACGGCGCCGGGGGACGCCGGCGAAGGGTCGGCGCGGATCACGCCGGACGGCCTCGCGGTCAAGGTCCTCTACACCGCGAAGGACGTCGAGGGTCTGGAGTACGCCGATACTCTGCCCGGTTTCGAGCCCTTCCTCAGAGGGCCGCACGCGACCATGTACAGCGGGCGCCCGTGGACGATCCGCCAGTACGCAGGCTTCTCGACGGCAGAAGAGTCCAACGCGTTCTACCGCGAGGCTCTTGCCGGGGGCGCCCGCGGCGTCTCGGTGGCCTTCGATCTGGCCACCCACAGGGGCTACGACTCCGACGACCCGCGGGTGGCCGGCGACGTGGGTACGGCCGGCGTGGCCGTGGACTCCGTCGAAGACATGAAGCTCCTGTTCGCGGACATCCCTCTGGGCGAGGTGTCGGTGTCGATGACCATGAACGGCGCCGTCCTGCCCGTGCTCGCCGGCTACATCGTCGCCGCCGAAGAACAGGGCGTCTCGCAGGGCGAGCTCTCCGGGACGATCCAGAACGACATCCTCAAAGAGTTCATGGTGCGCAACACCTACATCTATCCGCCCGAGCCGTCCATGCGCGTCGTCTCCGACATCATCGCCTACACGGCGGAGCACATGCCGCGCTTCAACTCCGTGTCCATCTCCGGCTACCACCTGCACGAGGCCGGCGCGCCTCCGGCGCTCGAGCTCGCGCTCACGCTCGCCGACGGCAAGGAGTACGTGAGGGCGGCGCTGGCGCGCGGCATGGACGTCGATGAGTTCGCCGGGAGGCTCTCGTTCTTCTTCGGCATCGGCATGGACTTCTACGTGGAGATCGCCAAGCTGCGCGCGGCGCGGCTGCTGTGGTGGCGCATCATGAAGGACATGGGCGCGCAGAAGCAGGCGTCGCTGATGCTGCGCACGCACTGCCAGACCTCGGGCTGGTCGCTGACCGCGCAGGACCCCTACAACAACATCGTGCGCACCTCGATCGAGGCTCTGGCCGCGGTGTTCGGCGGGACGCAGAGCCTGCACACCAACGCCTTCGACGAGGCGCTGGCGCTGCCCAGCGACTTTGCGGCGCGCGTGGCCCGCAACACGCAGCTCATCATCCAGGAGGAGACGCACGTCACCGGCGTCATCGACCCATGGGCGGGCTCCTACATGATGGAGCGCCTCACCCAGGATGTGGCCGATCGCGCCTGGGAGATCGTCGAGCAGGCGGAAAGCCAGGGAGGCATGACCCGCGCCGCGGAGTCCGGCTGGGCGAAGCTCCAGATCGAACGCTGCGCCGCCGAGCAGCAGGCGCGCCTCGACGCCGGCGCCGACGTGGTCGTCGGCGTGAACAAGTACCCGGCGCCCGACGACGAGGCGGTCGAGATCCGGATGATCGACAACACCGCCGTGCTCGCCACCCAGCAGGCGCGGCTGCGCGAGGTCCGCGCGGCGCGTGACGAGGACGCCGTGCGGGCTGCCTTGACGGCCCTCGCCGCCGGGGCGCGCACCCCGGCCGACAATCTGCTCGCTCTCACCATCGCCGCCGTGAGGCTGCGGGCCACGGTCGGAGAGTGCTCCGACGCGCTCGAGCAGGTATGGGGCCGCTACCGGGCCACGAGCGCCGGCGTGGTCGGTGTGTACGGCGCTCTCCGCGAGGGCGACGAGGCCTGGCGCCGGACGAAGGCCGCGGTGGCCGATTTCGCCGGCCGGGAGGGCCGCCGGCCGCGCGTGCTCGTCGCCAAGCTCGGGCAGGACGGCCATGACCGCGGCGCCAGGGTGGTGGCCTCCGGACTCGCCGACGTCGGGTTCGACGTCGACATCGGACCCCTCTTTCAGACTCCGGAGGAGGTCGCGCGGCAGGCGATCGACAACGATGTCCACGCGGTTGGCGTCTCGACGCTGGCGGGCGCCCACAGGATCCTCCTGCCGGCGCTCGTCGAGGAGCTGCGCCGTCAGGGGGCCGCGGATATCGCGGTGTTCGCCGGGGGGGTGATCCCGCCGCTCGACGTCGAGGCCCTCCACGAGGCTGGGGTCGAGGCCGTCCTCGGGCCGGGCGCCACGATCATCGAGTGCGCGCGGACTCTGCTGGCGGGCATCCGCGCGACCCGGGCGTGAAGGCGCCCGGGTCGGCGCCAGAAGGATCGTCGCCTCCCCACGAGCTCGCCGAAGGCGTCCGCGGCGGCAGCCGTCGCGCGCTCGCCAAAGCCATCACCCTGGTCGAGTCCACGCGCGCCGACGACCTGCCCCTGGCCCTGGCCCTCCTTGAGGAGCTGCACCCCTTCACCGGAGGCTCCCTGCGCATCGGACTCTCGGGGGCGCCGGGAGTAGGCAAGTCGATGCTCGTCGAGGCCCTCGGTCTGCATGTCGTCGCCTGCGGTCACAGGCCCGCCGTCCTGGCCATCGACCCGTCGTCGGCAGTCTCGGGAGGGTCGGTGCTCGGCGACAAGACGCGCATGGAGCGCCTGGGCCGCACGGCGGCCGCCTTCATCCGGCCCTCACCGTCCGCCGGCGCCCACGGCGGCGTGACGGCGCGCACCGCGGAAGCCATCGAGATCTGCGAGGCCGCGGGGTTCGACGTGGTGATCGTCGAGACGGTAGGCGTCGGCCAGGCCGAGGCGGAGGTCGCCGGGATGACCGATGCGTTCGTGCTGCTGGAGCCTCCCTTTGCCGGTGACGGGCTGCAGGCGATCAAGAGAGGGAGCACGGAGCTGGCGGACGTCGTCGCCTACGCGAAGGCGGATCTTGACCCGGTCGCGGCGGCGGCGGCCTGCGCGCGCATGAGCGACGCTCTCAGCCTGCTGCGCCCGGCTTCTTCGGCCTGGCGGCCGCGCGCCCTGACGGTGAGCGCCCTCACTGGGCAAGGCGTGGCGGAGCTCTGGGCGGAGCTGGAGCGCTTCCAGGAGGTCCTGGCGGCGAGCGGCGCTCTCGCGGCCAAGCGGCGGCGTCAGAGCGTCGCGCGCATGTGGCGTCTCATCGACGCCCAGCTGCGGAGCAGTCTTCTCGGCGACAGCGCGGTGCGGGAGCGGCTCGCCGAGATGGAGGCTGCGGTCGCGCGCGGCGACATGACCCCGACGACGGCCGCCAACGAGCTGTTCACGCTCGCCGGGCGCACGCCTGGGTAGCCGGAGCAGGCGGCTCGGTGCACACACGAGGCGCGGCTGCGGCGGCCGCGTCTAGGCGGCGCCGCCCAGGGCGTCGACCACCGCCGCGGGCGCCTGCACCAGCTCGATGAGCACGCCTTCGCCGCCGATGGGAGACTGCTCGTCGGCCTTGGGGTGGACGAAGCAGACATCGTGTCCGGCGGCTCCCCTGCGGATGCCGCCGGCGGCAAAACGCACGCCTTTCGCGCTCAACCAGTCATAGGCTGCGGCGAGATCGTCCACCCACAGCCCGATGTGGTTGAGGGCCGGCTCGTCGATGCGCGGCTTCGCCTCCGCGACGACAGGCTGCATCAGGTCGATCTCGCAGTGCTGTCGTCCCGCTGCGAACGACACGATGTCTTCGTCCACATTCTCCGCCGCGGACCGGTAGCTGCCCGCGGGCGTCAGGCCCAGAGTCTCGACCCATAGCCGGGTGAGGCGGCGCTTGTCGGCCGCGCCTATGGCGACCTGCTGTATGCCCAGAACCACGAACGGCCGCTCGTGCATGGTCACGCCCCCCTCGTCGGTCGACTTTCCGCGCACGGCCCATGAGCGCCCCGCGGCACGACTCCCGCCGGCGACCGCGCCTGAGTGATTCTAGCGCCAAGCGGACGGCACGCCGTTTGGGGCTCGGCCGCGCGCCACGGCATCCCGGATGGACGGGGGCTCCGCACCGGCGTCGCGCCGGGACAGCGAGGCTGCAAACCGACTGTCGCGACGGACTCGTGGTATGCTTAATCAAGCAATTGAGTAGCATCGCCGTGTCAGCGGTCCATGGCGATGCCATGGCGCTGTGGATGCCAAAGTCGCGTGATCGTCGGAGACCCGGCCTTCGGTCGGGGGCTACTGACCGTCGCAGCAGGGAGACGAGATGCCCGATCGTTTGGAACCAGACAGCGCCGACGGGACGGGTGAGGCACTTCGCGGCATGCCTATCGGGAATACTCCGGCGGACTTGCCCCCGGCTGCCGCCAGGATACTCGCCGCCGCACGAGAGGTGCTCGTGACAAAGGGCTTCGGTGGCCTGACCCTGAAGGCGATCGCCGAAGAGTCCGGTGAGAATTCCCGCCATGGTCCAGTACCACTTCGGGAACAAGGCGGGCCTGGTGACGGCGCTGATCGATTCCAACTTCCGCGACGATCTGGCAGGGGTCACCTCGGTCATGAGCTCGGTCACCGGTGACGACCTGCTGTCCAGGTACGTGGAGAGTCTTCGGACAATCAGCGCATGGCCGTCGTTCCGGGTCTTCTTCGACGTGTTGCCATACGCTCTGCGCCGTGAGCAGTACAAGAGCCGCATGGCCGCGGTCTACGACTGGTATCGCCAGACCAAGCTGGAGTGGTTGCGGGCGAAGGACAGGGAGCTGGACACTCAAGCTCACACCGACGCCCTCCTTGGTTTCGCGGAGCTGATCGTCGCCGTGGTGGATGGTCTTGCCATACAGAAAGCCATCGCTGACGACTTCGACCTTTCTCGCCCCTACGCGGTCCTGGAGGGTTTGACTCGCTCGGGCAGGTAGCTATAGTCGAGCCATGAGGTGTGGCTCGCCGGCGTGGCGCCGACAAGGCGCCGCGTCGAATCGCTTTTGACTGCCCGGCATGGTCTGGGGCCAAGGGAGTTGAATGAGCGGAGCATACGAGACGGCCTATGAGGCTTCGATCGTTCGACCAGAGTCCTTCTGGGGCGAAGCCGGCGCAGGCGTAGAGTGGACCAGACCATGGGACAAGGTCCTGGACCGGTCGGCGAGCCCCGTGCCGCGCTGGTTCGTGGGCGGCGCCCTCAACACCTGTCACAACGCCGTCGATCGCCACGTCCTGGCCGGTCGCGGTGACGCGACCGCGGTCGTCTACGACAGCCCGCTCACCGGCGCTGCGGGGAAGCTCACCTACGCGGAGCTCCTGGAACAGGTCTCGGCTTTCGCGGGCGCCCTTCGCCATCTCGGCGTGGAGTGCGGCGACCGGGTCATCATCTACATGCCCATGATCCCACGGACGCTCATCGCCATGCTCGCGTGTGCCCGCCTCGGCGCTGTGCACTCGGTGGTCTTCGGCGGCTTTGCGGCGCAGGAGCTCGCCATACGGATCGACGATGCCAAGCCCAGGCTCGTTGTCTGGGCCTCCTGCGGCGTCGAGCCCGGCCGAGTGATCCCCTACAAGCCCCTGATCGACCAGGCGCTCGAGCTGGCGCACTGGCGGGTGGAGACCACCGTGGTCTCCCAAAGGGAGCGGCAGCCGGCGGAGCTCGTGCCGGGGAGAGACCACGACTGGGACGAGCTGGCGCGGCAGGCCGAGCCTGCCGCCTGTGTCGCCGTCGAGGCCACCGACCCCCTCTACATCCTTTACACCTCCGGGACCACCGGCAAGCCGAAGGGCGTCGTCAGAGATCACGGCGGCCACGCGGTCGCTCTTCTCTGGTCGATGAAGGGCCTTTACGACGCCGGTCCCGGAGATGTCTTCTGGGCGGCCTCGGACATGGGCTGGGTGGTCGGCCACTCCTACATCGTCTACGGGCCGCTGCTGGCCGGCGCCACCACCGTCGTGTACGAAGGCAAGCCGGTGGGCACGCCCGATGCCGGGGCGTTTTGGCGGGTCGTCGAGGAGCACCGCGTCAACGTGCTGTTCACGGCTCCCACGGCCATTCGCGCCATCCGGCGAGAGGATCCGGACGGTGAGCTCGTCAGACAGTACGACATAAGCTCGCTGAAGGCGCTCTACCTCGCCGGCGAACGCCTTGATCCCGACACGTATCACTGGGCGCGCGACGTCCTTGGCGTGCCCGTCATAGACCACTGGTGGCAGACCGAGACCGGCTGGGCGATCTGCGCCAACTGCAGGGGGCTCGAGGATCTGCCCACGAAGCCAGGCTCGCCCACGAAGCCCGTGCCGGGCTTCGACCTCGTGGTGCTCGACGCCGCCGGTGAGCCTCTCGAGCCACCGGCCGAAGGAATGCTGGCCCTGCGTCTGCCGTTGCCCCCCGGCGCTTCGCCGACCCTCTGGCAGAACGACGAGGGCTTCGTGAACACGTACCTGGCCCCATTTCCCGGCTACTACTTTACGGGCGACGCCGGCAGCATCGACGAAGAGGGCTACGTTTACGTGATGGGTCGCGTCGACGACATCATCAACGTCGCCGGCCATCGGCTGTCGACCGGTCGCATGGAAGAGGTGCTCGCCGCGCACCCGGACGTGGCCGAGTGCGCCGTCGTCGGCGCCGCGGACGATCTCAAAGGCCAGATCCCTCTTGGGCTCGTGGTGCTCAAGTCCGGAGTCGATCGGGAGGCGTCGGACGTCACCGCCGAGCTCGTGCGCATGGTCAGAGAGCAGGTGGGGCCGGTGGCGGCGTTCAAGCGTGCGGTCGTCGTCGATCGCTTGCCCAAGACGCGATCCGGCAAGATCCTGCGCAGCTCGATCCGCAAGATCGCCGACGGCGTGGATTTTGCCATCCCCGCGAGCATTGAGGATCCCTCGGTGATCGAAGACCTCCGGGAGACGTTGCGCATCGACTAGCTGATGGCCGCGTCGTCGAACGATGATCCAGGAACGTGTCATGCGCGATCGAGACAAGTACGAAAGGAGTGCCGTGAGCGACCAAGCCAAGCGGGCCTTCAACCTTCTTGAAGCGCCGAAGAAGCACTATGGGACGCTGCGCAACTACGTAGGCGGCGAATGGGTCGAGCCGGAGACGGACCGGTTCCTCGACGTGGAAGATCCTGCCACGGGCGAGACGATCGCCTCGGTCCCGTGCAGCACCAAGGCGGACACGGACCGGGCGATACAGGCCGCTCAGGACGCGTTCTGGGATTGGCGCTCCACGCCGCCGCTGGTGCGTGCCAGGTACATGTACAAGATCAGGGAGTTGCTGGAGAAGAACTTCGAGGAGCTCTCCCGCATCACCACGCAGGAGCACGGGAAGGCCATCGACGAGGCCCGCGGAGAGACTCGCCGGACGGTGGAGTGTGTAGAGGCCGCGACCGGCGTCACCAGCCTGATGATGGGCTACAACCTCGAGGACGGCGCGGCCAAGAACATCGATGAGACGATGGTGCGCCAGCCGCTCGGTGTCGGGGCCTGCATCACGCCGTACAACTTCCCCTTCATGATGACCGGCTTCTGGTGGCCCTACGCGGTCGCCGCCGGCAACACCTTCGTCATCAAGCAGTCGCATCAGACGCCGCTCACCATCACCCGGTTCTTCGAGATCCTCGAAGACGCCGATCTGCCCGATGGCGTCATGAATCTGGTCCAGGGCGACCGCGTCGTGGGCGACGCGATCCTGGAGTCGCCACTCGTGCGGGCTGTCGGCTTCATCGGCTCCACGCCGGTCGCCAGGCAGATCTACAAGCGCTGCGGCGAGACCGGCAAGCGCATCTGCGCCAACGGCGGCGCCAAGAACTTCATCACCGTCATGCCCGACGCGGAGATCGACCGGCAGATCAGCAACATGATGGCCAGCTTCTTCGGTTGCGCGGGGCAGCGGTGCCTTGCCGCCTCCGTCCTCCTGGCCGTGGGCGACGTTTACGATGAGATCAAGGAGAAGTTCCTGGCGGCTGCCGGCGCGCTCGCCACGGGCCCCGGGCTCGACGAGTCGGTCAACGTCGGGCCGGTGATCTCCGCCAGGCACCTGGCGAGCATCCACGGCTACATCGAGACCGGCATCAAGGAGGGCGCCGACCTCCTCCTCGACGGGCGTGGGGTCGAAGTGCCGGGCTTCGAGGGCGGTCACTACATCGCGCCTACGGTGTTCGAAAACTGCACCCCGGACATGACGATCTGCAAGGACGAGATCTTCGGCCCGGTCGCGATGCTCGCCCGCGTCAAGGACTTGAAGGAGGCGATCGGCATCACGAACGGGACCCAGTTCGGCAATGCGGCCTCCATCTACACCACGAGCGGGAGAAGCGCGCGCACGTTCTGGTATGAAGTCGAGTCGGGAAACATCGGCGTGAACATCGGCGTCGCGGCGCCGGTTTCGTACTTCCCGTTCGCCGGCATGAAGGAGTCTCACTTCGGCTCGACGCACGGGCAGCGCGACTCCTTCGAACTGTTCACGGATTGCAAGGTGGTCATCACTCGCTGGTAAGGGGCGCTCCCCGCGAACGCCCGGGCTTCAGCGATCACGAGCCGGAGGAATGGTATGGACAAGGCCGCAGTCCTGATCAAGAGTGGCGACGTCGCCCCGATCGTGCCGCCGCTGCACGTGAACACGGACACCTGGGTGCTCGTGAAGCCGGCGAACACCGGGAACACGCAGTGCGAGTTCTACATCACCGAGATGAGGAAGGGGGGTGGCGCCGACTGGGACACCCACCCCGGCTGCGAGCACGTCTACTTCGTGATCGCCGGTCGCGCCAAAATGTGCGTCGAGGACGAGGTGTTCGATCTGGAGCCCGGCGACTGTCTCCTCATGAACGAAGGGGTGCGACACAAGGTCGACGTGGTCGGCAGCGAGACCTTCCGCATCGCCGTGGTCTTTGCGCCCGGCCGCGTGTGAGGAGGCTTGGCCGGTCGCGTGGTGGGATGATGGAGAAGTCCGTGCGGCCCGCCGGTCGCGCCATCGTGCACACGGGCGCGGCGCGTCATGGCCCCTCCCGTTCCGGAGGCGCCGAGAATCGTACGGTCGGCAGCACCCGCAGTTCAATGGCGGTAGGCTCGCTGTCCTGTCAGTAGTAGTAATCGCGACACGTAGGAGGTAGTTGGCAACATGCAAGTCAAATCGCTTAGAGGAAAGAGCTTCATCGCGATCTCCGACTTCACCAAAGAAGAGATCGTCACGATGCTCGACGCCGGGGTCGCGCTCAAGCTCGAGAACGCGCGCGGGGTCCCGCACCACATCCTGCAGGACAAGGCCATCTTCCTGATGTTCTACAACAAGAGCCTGCGCACCCGGAACAGCTTCGAGACCGGCATCTTCCAGTTGGGCGGTCACGCGAACTATCTGGACACGAACGCGGTGTACACGCCGGCCGTGAAAGGCGCGGAGCAGGCCTTCGCCACCGAGCGCCTCGACGACGTGGCCAAGGTGCTTTCGCGCTACGGTGAGGCGATCTGCATCCGCATCTTCGGCGATCCCGTCGGCTGGGTGTACGGCGCCGGCAACCACTACATGCGCGAGTTCGCCAAGGCCGCCGACGTGCCGGTCATCAACATGGAAGACGACATGTTCCATCCCTGCCAGGGCATGGCCGATGTCATGACCATGCAGGAGAAGCTCGGCACCCTGGAGGGCAAGAAGGTCGTCATCAGCTGGGCCTACTCTCCGAGTCGCAGGAAGCCGGTCAGCGTGCCGCACTCGATGATGGCCGTGAGCTCGCTGTTCGGCGCCCACGTCGTGTTCGCGCATCCCCAGGGCTTCGAGCTCGACGAGGCGCAGATCGCGCACGCCAAAGACAACGTCGCCCGCTACGGCGGCTCCTTCACCGAGACCAACGACATGAAGGAAGCCTTCAAGGACGCCGACGTCGTCTACCCGAAGTGCTGGCCCTCGCTCAAGTACTTCGCCACTCCCGACAAGGAAGCCGACTGGAAGGCCCAGGACGAGCTCTTCGACGCCAACAAGGACTGGATCTGCGACGAGAAGATCATGGAGCTCACCAATCGCGACAGCATCTACATGCACTGCCTGCCGTGCGACCGCAGCTTCGAGGTCACCGACGCCGTCATCGACGGACCGCACTCCGTGGTCTACGACCAGGCCGAGAACCGCATGCACGCGCAGAACGGGGTCATGTCGATCATCATGAACGGCTGACCGACTGATAGTGTTTCCGCGTTCCCCTGGCCGGCCGCGAGCGCCTCGCGGCCGGCCAGGGGAACGCACCCAGGCGCGCCGTGAAGGCACGGTGTCCCGCGGTGTATGGATCGAACGACAGAAGTGGAGGTGTGAATGAAGCTGCTCGTTGCTCTTGGCGGCAACGCCATCAAACAAGCCCATGAGGCCGGCACGACAGTTGAGCAGTTCGACAACTGCGAGAAGACCACCAGACAGCTCGCCGCGATCGTCAGTGAGTTCGGTCCCGGCGACTGGCTGGCGATCACGCACGGCAACGGGCCCCAGTCGGGCAACTTGAGCGTCGAGATGGAGGCCGCCAGGGACACGGTGCCCGTGCAGACGCTGGACGTCATCGGAGCGATGACCCAGGGCCAGATCGGCTACATGCTGCAGAACACCATGCAGAAGCACCTCAAGGCTCGCGGCGTGGATCTGGACGTGATCGCGGTCGTCAACCAGGTGCTCGTCGACCCCGACGACCCCGAGTTCAGCGGCGACACGGCCTCCAAACCAGTCGGCAATTTCTTCACCGCGGAGGAAGCCAGGGCGCTGAAGGCCGAGCATCCGGAGTACGTCGTCAAAGAGGTCAAGCCGGGCGCCGAGATGGGCTGGCGGCGCTGCGTACCCTCGCCCATCCCCAGCCTCAACGTCGAGGCCCGGGCCATCTGCCGGATCCTGGACGCGGGCATCATCGTGATCGCCTCGGGCGGTGGCGGCATCCCTGTCATGCAGGACGCCAAAGGCGACTACCAGGGGCTCGAGGCGGTCATCGACAAAGACCGCGCCGGCGAGGTCATGGCGCAGGAGATCGGCGCGGACACCTTCATGATGCTCACCGATGTCGAGCACGCCTTCCTGAACTACGGCAAGGCGAACGCCGCCCCGATCGGCGAAGTGACCGTCGCGGAAGCGCAGCGGCTCGCTGCCGAGGGCCACTTCCTGGCCGGCAGCATGGGTCCCAAGGTGGCTTCGGCCATCAAGTTCGTGGAAGAGGGCGGGGCGCGGGCGATCATCAGCTCCCTCGACAAGGCCGCCGAGGCGCTGGCGGGCAAGACGGGGACGATCATCGTGCCGTGAGTCGGCGCTCCGCTCGTGCCCGAAGTCCAGGCGGCGACCGCCTGAGGTCGTGTTGTATGGCATCCATCTCAGGCTCGCGGGGAGTTTGTTGACAGGTCTGGCGAGTCATGGTCTAGTGGGTCGGATCGTTTAGGCGGGAGGATCACACTCGATGATCGCCCGCAACAGCGTCAGACAGGGGGCGGGATGAACAGCAGGCGGTACGGCATTTTGGCACTCGTGTTGATCGTGTGCCTGTCGGTCGTCGCGTTCGCGGCGATCGGCTGCGGCGGGACGACAGAGGAAACAGCGGCGCCATCGGCTTCGGCCTCCAGCGGCGGCGCGCAGACCACCAACCAGGCGGCCGCGGAAGCGGCGTTCGCGGGGATGACCGACGTGCCGACGTTCGCGGCCCCAGGTCCGGCCTTCGACGCCAAGGCGGCGATGGCCGGGAAGTCCATCTTGAGCATCCCCGGTACGGGCACCGACCCGTTCTACGTGCAGATCGAGACCGGCATGAAGGAGGCTGCCACGGCGGTCGGCTATCCGTTCTCGACGTGGAACAACCAGGGCCAGCTTTCGCAGTATCAGCAGGGTTTTCAGCAGGGCATCACGAAGAAGGTCAACGTGATCGACCTGCTCGCCGGGCCCGACCCCAACTCCCTGAAGCCGCAGATCGACGAAGCGCAGAAGGCCGGGATCAAGGTCGTCGCGTCGCACCTCACGGCTTTCGAGCAGACGGTGCCGTACGTGGACTACAACCTGCCGCAGGACTACACGAAGGCCGGCAGGACGCTTGCCGACTGGATCATCGCGCATGACTATACGGCTCACGTGCTGCTCATAGGCTCCGACGAGATCGTGTCGACGCAGGCCTCGCACGACGGATTCGTGGCCGAGCTGGAGAAGTACGGCCCGGAGATCCAGTACACGTACTTCAACGTCACGGTCCCCGAGTGGGGCACCAAGATCCAGCCGCAGGTGCAGTCGGCCATCGTGGCCGACCCCGAGCTGACCTACGTCGCCTGCATCTACGACGCCATGACGCAGTTCGTCGTGCCGGGCGTCACCGCCGCGAACGCCGCGGACAAGGTCAAGATCATCGGCTTCAACGCCAATCCGTTCGTGATCGACTTCGTCCGTGAGGGCAAGGTCGAGATGACCTTCGGCGACTGCCTGAACTGGGCCGGCTGGGCGATCGCGGACGCCGAGATGCGGATCATCGACGGGCAGGACATCCCGGTGAACGGCGCCGTCGGCGAGTACCTCAACAACCCGTTCCGCATGTTCACCGTGGACAACGCCGCCGAGGCCGGCGTGCCCGCGGAGTTCTCCGCTGGCTTTGGCGAGTACCAGGCCGAGTACAAGACGCTCTGGGGACTGCAGTAAGCAGTCTCGAGACCACCTGAGTAGAGGGAGACAAGGCCGTGGATCCTGCACAGGCGCTCGTGGTGCGCACCATGTCCATGACGTTCGGTGGACAGCGAGCCCTGGACGCGGTGGATGTGAGCATCCGACGCGGAGAGATCCACGGCCTTGTCGGCCAGAACGGGTGCGGCAAATCGACGCTCATCAAGATCCTCTCCGGCTACCATCACCCCGACCCGGGAGGCGAGCTGGAGATCGATGGTCGCCCGGTGAAGCTGCCGGTGCGCACCGGATCGGCGTCGGAGCTCGGGATGAGCTTCGTCCATCAGGATCTCGGTCTTCTCCCGACACTGACGGTCGTGGAGAACTTCCGCGCCTGGACGATCTCGACGAAGTTCGAGTGGCTCATTCGCTGGGGCAGGGAGCGGCAGCTGACCGAGGAGGCGTTCGCCCGGTACGGGTTGAGCTGCGATCCGCGCGCGGTCGTGGGCGAGCTGCCGGCGGTTCAGCGTGCGCTGCTGGCCATCGTCCGTGCGCTCGAGGACCTTCGTGAGTACACGAAGGACGATGAGTCGCGGGGCGGGTTGCTGGTGCTCGACGAACCGACCGTGTTTCTGCCCCGCGAGAACAGGGAGAACCTCTTCGAGGTCATCCGCCGGAGCGTGACGCACGGGTCGAGTGTCCTTTTCGTGTCGCACGACCTGGACGAAGCCCTCGCCGTGACCGACCGCATCACGGTTTTGCGCGACGGTCGCGTAGAAGGCACGGTGTCGAGCGCCGAGACCAACAAGGACCAGCTCGTCGAGATGATCATCGGCAAGCGCCTCGAGGCGTTCGAGGCATCGCACAGAGCGCACACCATCGCGGATCAAGGCCACTTGTCGGTCGATGGTGTCAGCGGAGGGACGATCAAGAACGTTTCCTTCGCCATGAAGGAGGGAGAGGTCCTCGGCCTCACCGGCCTGGTGGGCAGCGGTTTTGAGGAGATCCTGTATCAGATGTTCGGCGCGACGCGCGCCCAAAGCGGCCGCATGACCATCGCCGGCGTTGCGCACGACCTCGCGGCGATGTCGCCGCCGGCCGCGATCAAGGCCGGCATGGCGCTCATCCCCGCGGACAGGCAGGGTTCTGCCGGAGTAGGGTCGCTGCTGGTGCGCGACAATGTGATGCTGCAGGTCATCGACCAGTACAGACCCTACCGACTCGACCGGCGCCGCTACCTTCGGGGCGCCGAAAAGGCCCTGAAGGAGTACGACGTCCGTCCGCCCGAGCCGCTCATGGACTTTCAGGCTCTGAGCGGCGGCAACCAGCAGAAGGTCGTGCTGGCGAAGTGGCTCCAGGCCGCGCCCAGGGTGCTTCTCGTCCACGAGCCCACCCAGGGCGTCGACGTGGGCGCGCGGCTGCAGGTCTTCGAGACCATCACGCAGGCCGCCGCGCAGGGCATGTCCGTCGTGTGCGCGAGCTCCGACTACGAGCAGCTCGCGGCGATCTGCGACAGGGTGCTCATCTTCCACGACGGACGGATCATGTGCACGCTCGTCGGAGACGAGCTCACCAAGGACCGGATCACCCAGCAATGCTACGTGAGCCGCGGTACGCTCAGGCCAGATACGGAGACGAGGATTTCCGCATGAACCAGGTCAGCACAGGCACGCCCGGCGAGATGCTGCCGCCCATTGAGAACGAGCCGCGGCGCCAGAAGAGGGGTTTCCAGCTCGGCGACTACGTGGAGCGCTTCGCTCTCATCATCGCCTGGGTCATCGTCATCGTGGTGTTCAGCATCCTGGCTCCGGAGTCGTTTTTCAGGGTGCAGAACTTCACCACGATGATGGGTACCCAGACGACCCTCGTCATCCTCGCCCTTGCGGTGCTGATCCCGCTGATCGCCGGCGACTACGACCTTTCCCTGGCGGCCAACCTGATGATGGCGGGCATGCTCGTCGCCGTCCTGAACGCGGAGCATGGCGTGCCCCTCGCCCTGGCGATCCTCATCGCCCTCGGGTTCGGGGCGCTGCTCGGCTTCATCAACGGGCTCATCATCATCGTCTTCGACATCAATGCGTTCATCGTGACGCTCGGCACCGGTACCATCGTCACGGGGCTGGTGCTGTGGATCAGCTCGTCGCGGACGATCGGCGGAGTATCGGAGTGGCTGTCGGACTGGGTGGTGGTGCATCGGCTGTTCGGCCTCTCGATCGAGTTCTTCTACGGGCTGATCCTCTGCGCGATCCTCTGGTACGTCTTCGACTTCACGGCGATCGGGCGTCGCATCCTCTTCGTGGGAAGGGGAACCAACGTGGCCAGGCTGAGCGGTATCCGCGTGGGACGGGTGCGCTGGGGGTGCTTCGTGGCCGCCGGCATGATCGCGGCGGCCGGCGGAGTCGTGTACACCGGCACGGCGGGCGCCGCCGACCCCGTGTCGGGCGGCACGTTCATGCTGCCCGCCTTCGCGGCGGCCTTCCTCGGCAGCACGGCGATCACCCCGGGTCGCTTCAATCCGTGGGGCACGTACATCGCCGTGTACTTCCTCGTGACCGGGGTCACCGGGCTGGCGATCCTGGGCGTCCAGAGCTGGGTGCAGAGCGTGTTCTACGGCGCCGCCCTGGTCATCGCCGTCTCGGCCTCGGCGTTCGTCAAGAAGCGTCGCGAGGCTGCGGCCAAAGTGTGACGCATCTCCTGGGGTTGGCCCGTCTTCGCAGAGCACGGGCCATCCGCGACCTCTGAGCCACCGTGCCCCGGCATCCGCCGGGGCACGCGGCGTTCCGCACGCCGGACGCGTCGTGCCCGAGGAGGGCTCCGGCGCCATGCGCATCATGCCGAAGAGGTGACCGCAAGTGGGAGCGTCGGCCAAACGCATCCGTCTGGACATCGAGACCATCGCCGGCTGCAGCGCGTCCGGCCCGGGGACGAATCGCCTGAGCTTCACCCCCGAGTACTGGGCGGCGGTCGACTACGTGGCCGCCCAGATGGCCGCGCTCGGGTACGAAAGGGAGACGACCCCCCATGGCAACACGCGGTTTCGCAAGCGTGACGCGGATCGCGGCGAGCCGGCCGTCGCCGTCGGCTCGCACCTCGATGCGGTCCCTCACGGGGGGCGCTTCGACGGGGTGGCCGGAGTCGTGGCCGGCGTGGAGATCGCGCGACTCCTCGACGACAAGGGCGTGCGGCGCGGCCGACCCTACGAGCTGATCGTGTTCGCCGAAGAGGAAGGCGCGCGCTTCGGAAGCGTCCTGGCCGGCTCGAAAGCGCTCGTCGGCCGGCTCTCGGAGCGCGAGCTGGCGCAGATGAAAGACGCGCACGGGACGAGCTACCTTGAGGCTCTCGTGGCGTCGGGGGCGCGCATCTCGGCCGCTCCGGGCGGCGAGTGCGAACCCCCGAACGTCGCCTCCTACTTCGAGCTGCACATCGAACAGTCGCTGGTGCTGGAGGCGGCTCATATCCCCATCGGGATCGTGCAGGCGATCGTCGGGCTGCGCCAGTACAAGGTCAGCTGTGCGGGGGTGGCGAATCACGCCGGGGCGACGCCCATGCATCTGCGCAGAGACTCCCTGGCAGCCGCGGCGCAAGCGATCGCGGCGGTGGAAGAGCTCGCCATGGCCTCTGCGACAGGGGTCACCGTGGGCACGGTCGGCAGGCTCGTCAACGAGCCCAACGCCGCCAACGTCATACCTGCCCGCACCGTCTTCACCATCGACCTGCGGGACACGGATGCCGCGGCCCTGGACGAGGTCGCCGAGGCGGTGCTCGAGAGGATCCAGCGCATCGCCGAGGCACGGCAGGTCCAGGCGCGGGTGACGCCGACCGCCGAGTCGGCGCCCGTCGTGCTGTCCTCCCGCCTGCGCGACGCGCTGATCCGCTCGGCCGAGAGGCAGGGGATCGGCTACCTCGAGATGCCCAGCGGGGCGGCCCACGACGCCCAGGAGGTCGCGCGAGTCACGGACGCCGCGATGATCTTCGTACCCTCGATCGGGGGGCGCAGTCACTGTCCGGAGGAGGACACACCCTACGCGGCGACAGCTCTGGGAGTGGACGTCCTTCTGGGGGCGATCGAGGAGGCCAGTGTGCGCACGGCCTGACGCCAGGAAGAAGCGCGGCCTCGATGCAGGGAGTACACTAGTCGTCCTTCACGGTCAGTAGGCTCGGCGTTCGTCGGCGCGAGCCTTGCGCGACGACCGTGATCGTTCGTTGGCAGAGTGATGCGATCAGGGAAAGCGGTGAACGATGGATCTACAGGGCGTCATTCAGGAAGCGGGACGTTGCCTGCTGTGCTACGACGCGCCGTGCAACACGGGTTGCGGCGCCGACAACGACCCCGCGACGTTCATCCGTCAGCTGCGTCTGGGGAATATCAAGGGCGCCGTCCGCACGATGCGCAGAAACAACATCCTGGCGGCCACGTGCGCCCAGGTCTGCCCCACGTGTCGCCTGTGCGTGCAAGGGTGCGCGCGGAGCGGGCTCGACGAGCCCATCCGCATCGACGAGATCCAGGCTTTCCTCGCCGACTACGAGCGGCAGGAGGGCATGCAGGTCCTGCAGGCGCCCGTGGCGGGGGACCGCAAGGTCGCGGTCATCGGGTCCGGACCGGCCGGCCTTTCCGCCGCCGCCAATCTGGCCCTGATGGGCTACGCCACCGTGGTCTTCGAAAGGATGCCCGAGCCGGGCGGCCAGATCCGTTACGGGATCCCCGATCACCGGCTGTCCCCCGAGCTCGTCGAGCATGAGATCGGTCTGGTCCGCGGGCTGGGCGTGCGCTTCGAGTGCGGGCACCCGATCTCGACGCGCGCCGACCTTGAAGGGCTGTTCGAACAGGGTTTCGACGCGGTGTTCCTCGCCCCAGGGTACGACCGACCCTATTCGCTGGGGCTGGGCGAGGAAGCTTCGACCGGCGTGTACTTGTGGGACGACTTCCTCGCGCGGAGCAAGGACTCACAGGCGCGCGTGGAGCTGGCCGCCGCGGTGGCCGGCCAGAACGTCGTCGTGGTCGGCGGCGGCGCCGTCGCCATGGACTGCGCCGTGACCGCCAGGCGCCTGGGCGCCGACCGCGTGTACGCCGTCTCCCTGGAGGCCATGGAAGAGCTGCCTGCCGACGACGACGAGAAGGACCTTGCCTTTCGCGAGGGCATCCGCTTCAAGCCCAATTCGCGGCTGACGCGCATCGACGGCGAGAACGGCGCCGTCAGGGCCGTTCACGGTGTGGAGATCCGCTGGCTCGAGCCGGGCCGTTTCGTACCGCAGAACGCGGTGGACGTCCCCGGCAGCGAGTTCGCGATCCCGGCCGGCATCGTCGTGGAGGCGATCGGGGCGGGGTTCTCGGCGGAGCTGACGGCCATGCTGAGCGGTCTGGAGGCCGACAAGGGTCGCCCCCGCACGGATCCCAACACGATGCGCCTGTCGGATCCGCGGGTGTTCGGCGGTGGGGATCTGGTGGCCGCGGGCAAGACCGTAGCCGCCGGCGTCCTCGACGGCAAGAGGGCGGCGGCGGCCATCGCCGAAGCCTTCCCGCCGCGCGCGGCCGTGGCGCTCCCGAAGGCGCCGCGAGCCAGCCTGGAGATCGACTTCTGCGGGGTGCACTGCGAGAACCCCTTCTTCCTTTCGTCGTCACCGGTCGGCAACACCGCCGAGATGGTCGCGCGGGCGTTCGACGCCGGCTGGGGTGGGGCGGTCTACAAGACTCTCAACCGCGACAGCGACTTCGAGGTCTTCGACCCCACGCCGCGGCTCAACGCGCTGAACCACGGTAATGAGCGCTTCATCGGGCTGCAGAACATGGAGCAGATCAGCGACCGTTCGCTCAAGGACAACCTCGAGGACATCGCCTGGCTGAAGAAGCGCTACCCCGACCGCGTCCTGGTCTCCAGCATCATGGGCTTCAGCGACGAGGGCTGGATCGAGCTGGCGACAAGGTCCGAGGCCGCCGGCGCCGACATGCTCGAGCTCAACGTGTCCTGCCCGCAGATGGCCTGCGAAGGCGCCGGCCACAAGGTGGGACAGGACACCGAACTGCTCGAGCGCTACACGCGCCTGGTCAAGGAGCATGTGTCGATCCCGGTGATGGTCAAGCTGACCCCGAACGTTACCGACATGCTGCCGGCGGCGTTCGCCTGCAAGCTCGGCGGAGCGGACGCGCTCTCGGCCATCAACACGGTGCGGGGCATCAGCGAGGTCGACCTTCAGACGTTCGCTCCCAAGCCCACGATCCAGGGCAAGGGCTCGATCAGCGGCCACTCCGGGACGGTGGTCAAGCCGATCGCCATGCGCTTCGTGGCCGAGCTCTGCCAGAACAAGGGGGTGGCGCTCCCGGTCTCCGGCATCGGCGGCATCGAGACGTGGCGGGATGCCGCCATGTTCCTCCTGCTGGGGGCGAGCAATCTGCAGGTGACCACATCCGTGATGCACTATGGATACCGCATCGTCGAATCCATGCGCGAAGGGCTCGAGGACTACCTGGAGACCCTCGGGTACCAGTCTGTCGGCGAGCTGGTGGGCGCCGGTCTGCAGTTCGTCATCGACCCCGCCGAGCACGTCCAGTCCGCCCATATCGTCGCCAAGGTCGACGCGGACAAGTGCATCGGTTGCGGGCTGTGCCACATCACCTGCTGGGACGGCGCCAACCAGGCCATGGCATTCGATGCCTCCACGCGCAAGGCCGAAGTCGACGAGGAACGCTGCGTCGGCTGCCTGCTCTGCAAGCACGTCTGCCCGGTGTGGGACTGCGTGGGCACCGCGGAGATCGCGGCCGCGGTGATCTCGGGCATGCACCGCGACGCCATGGACCTGGTCCCGCGAGGCTGATGCTCCAGGCCGCCACTGTGCGACGCGCCGGCGTGCTCGCGAAGCTCGCCGGCGCGTCGCTTCTCCGCCTTGCGGCCCCTTGATCGGGCTGCAGAACCACGCCGACCTGTGACCACGTCCGGAGAGACGGAAAGGAGGTGCGCGCCGCCCTACGCTACAGAGGCCACGGCGGCGCTTTTCCATGTCTGGACCCAGACCCAGCAACGAGGTCGTCATCATGACGTCCGAGCAGATGTCGCGGACCATCACGCGACTCGCTCACGAGATCATCGAGAAGAACCCCGACGCCCACGAGCTGGCCATCGTCGGTATCCACACGCGCGGAGCGTTTCTCGGCGAGCGCCTCCACCAGCTTCTCTGCCGGGCGGGCGGCTGCCGGTACGCGGTCGGCAACCTCGACATCACCTTCTACCGCGACGACGTGGGCGCGCGCAGCGCGACGGGCGTGGCCCCCATGACGATCGCGCCGGTGGTCAAGGGCTCCGAGCTGCCCTTCCCGGTCGAGGGCGCCACGATCATCCTCGTCGATGACGTGCTCTACACGGGGCGCACGATCCGCGCCGCGATCGACGCGCTCTTCGACTTCGGGCGCCCGGCGGGCGTACAGCTCGCGGTCCTCATCGACCGCGGCCACCGCGTGCTGCCCTTCCGCCCCGACTACGTCGGCAAGAACGTCCCCACGGCGCAGCGCGAGCGCATCGGCGTGCGGTTCCCCGAGTCGGACGGCGCCGAGGAAGTCGTCCTCGTGCGCGCGGCGGACGATGAGTGACCGCGCGCACGAGGGGCCCCGATCTCCCCTGAGGGCCGCTCTCGGACGCGGAGAGGGCCGCCTGACAGCGCCGTGCGTTCCCTGGCCGGGCTCGAGCTCACCGCCCCCGCCGCCACGCCCCTCCGGCGACCCCGCCAAAGTCCCAGCTAGCGGCCGCGTTTTGCGGCTCACTCCCTGTTGAACTGGCCGCGCGGCATCGCATATACTTCCGCCCGATGTCCGTCTCCTCCAAGCAATCCAACACGGCCCCCGAGCGTTCGCTCGACCAGCGCAT
>JBAXRL010000004.1:0-24794 GCA_037131205.1 Actinomycetes bacterium
CGCGGTCGCTGACGATCGCCGGCAGGCCGGCGGCCTGGGCTTCGAGCACCACGAGGCCGCAGGTGTCGGTGCTGCTGGGGAAGACCAACAGGTCGCTGGAGGCGTACACGCGCGCCAGTTCCTCCTGCGGCACGAACCCCAGGAAGCTCGCCGGATAGCCGGCCAGAAGCTCCTCCATCTCCGCCCGGTAGGGGCCGTCGCCGGCCACCATGAGATGCGCGGAGGCTCCAGAGTCGATCACGTCGCGGAAGGCCTGCGCCAGCAGATCTACGCTCTTCTCCCGGGCGACTCGCCCCGCGTACACAAGCACAGGTCCTCCGTTGACGCCGTAGCGCGCGCGCAGCCCGTCGTCCTGGCGGGAGGGTGAGAAGAGGTCGCCGTCCACCCAGGCGGGCAGCACCCGCACGCGCCGGGGGTCGAGGCCGCGGGCGACGAGGTCGCGGGCGCTGGCGCGAGACGGCGCGAAGACCACGTCGAGCATGCTGTAGAACCAGGTGACGTAGCGCCAGGTGCTCTTCTGCACGGCCGTGCCGGGGTAGAGGCGCTCGGCGTAGCGGGGCAGGTCGGTGTGGAAGGCGCCCGTGATGGGCAGGTGCAGCAGCTTGGCGGCCAGCAGGGCCACGAGGCCGGCGCCACTGGCCGTGCTCACGTGGAGGGCCGTGAACTCGTTCTCCTCGAGATAGTCGAGGACATCGACGATGGGGGGGACCACGAGGGGGTAGTCGGGGCTCAGCGCCAGGGGGCGCCAGGCGTTGGCCTGGAAGTTCACGGCGCCGCCGCGCCGCCCGCTCGGGGCGCTCGTGGAGGTGATGACCTCGAGGGCGACGCCGCGCTCCGCGGCGGTCTCCGCCAGCCGACGGATGCTCACCGAGACCCCGTTGACCTCGTCGAAGGTGTCGGTGAAGACGGCGATCTTCGGGTCCGAAGGGCCCACCGAGAGGAAGTGCCGGCGGAGCCGCTCCTGCGAAGCGCGGTCGCGGCTCTGCACGCTGTAGGCGATGAAGTACGGAAGCTGCAGAAAATGGACCATGCCGACGGCGAAGGCCGACTGCAGCCGGCGCTTGCGACCCATGTGCACGGAGGGGTCGACGAGCGGCTGCAGGTGGAGGTTGACGACGTCGTCGGCGAGCCGCAGCCCCACGGTGAACAGGCGGCGGTTGAGCTCGCGGCTGTCGATGGCGTTGATGCCGTCGGGGGCTGCGAGCAGCGCCCCGATCTCGCGCTCGAGCAGCGCCTCCCAGGCCGGGCCGCGGCCGTCGCCGTCGCGATAGAGCCCCGGCGCGATGCTGCGCACGCCGCGTACCGCCTTCTCGAGCACGGGTACGTCGCGGCCGATGCGCCCGAAACCCTTGCGGATGAGCTTGAGAGGGCGTTGGCGGGGCACCGCTTCGTCGAGGCGCAGCATCTCGCGCAGCCTCCAGAACGAGGCGGAATAGATGCTGTGCGCGAGCAGGCGCGCGTCGCCGTCGGCGCCGACCGGCTCGCAGTCGCCGCGCGTGACGGCCGCGAGAAAGCCCTGCACCGCGCCGTCCCCGGCGGCGATCGTGTGCGCGCCGGCGACGAAGAGGCCGGTGTGGTCGTCCGACCCGCCGGTGAGCGCCTTGCGCCAGGGGGTCTCGCCGTAGGGCTCGATGCCCTGGCGTGCGGCCATCGCGGCGATCTTCGCGGGAGTCAGGGACGCGGCGATCTCGCGGAGCAGGCCGTTGCAGCGGTTCACGCGGGCGCCGTTGCGGCCCTCAAGGACGTTGAAGAGGAGCAGCATGCGCTCCACGGTGTCGGCGGTGAGGGTGCCGCTCATGTCGAACAGCGGGTGCGCGAGGTAGTGCGCCACGCCGGCCTCGCGCAGGCAGGCGACCAGGTCGTGGACCGAGGCGCGGGCGCGCTCGGCCACAGCGAACGTGCGCTCGTCGATGCCGAGAGCCACCACGTGGACCCGGGTCCCGTCCTCCGGGAACCAGGTGTCGAGCTCGGTGCTCAGAAACGTGCCCGGCAGGTGGGCGATGGCCAGCGAGCCGGCGAGTGTGTTGTGGTCGCTGATGGTGACGAAGTCCATGCCGCGGCTGCGGGCGGCCGCATACACCTCGAGCGGCTCGGCGTACGACTCCCGCCCCCGCACGGCGCGGATGCCGGCGTGGATGGGGTTGTCCGAATACCGCGAGTGGACGTGAAGATCGGCCCGGTAGGTCACGCGTGCTTGAGTCACCCGCTCACCTTACCCCACTCGGGGGGTCGTTGCGCCCGGGGGCCGCCGGCAGGCGCCGGCAGGCGGACGCCGGGCGCATGCCGAGTCAGCCGGCGCCCGGCTCCGCCAGAAGGCGGGCGGCCTCGTCGGTGGCGAACTCGGGCCAGGGCGCCGGAAGCCCGCGCTCCAGCGCGGAGACGCCGGCGCCCCTCTCGCTCACCTCCGCGATGACCGTCGCGGCGATGCGCTCGCCGGCGAGCGCCCGGAGCAGCGGCTCTGTGTCGTCCGGACGGCAGCAGATCAGCAGGCTGCCGGAGGCGATAAGGCCGAGCGGGTCGGCGCCCAGCAGCTCGCAGAGGCGGCGCGTCTCGGGGAGGACAGGCACGCTTTCGCGGTGGACGACGATGCCGTGCCCGCAGGCCACCGCCAGCTCGCGCAGAGCCGTGGCCAGCCCGCCCTCGGTGACGTCGTGCATGGCGCGCACGCCGGCGAAGCCGGCGGCGAGGCGCGCCTCCGGCACGATGCTCATGAGGCTCAGCAGCTCGCGGCAGGCGGCGAGCTCGCGCTCTTCCATACCGAGGGCACGGAGGCGGTCGCCGAGCTCCTCGGCGAGCAGCGCCGTGCCCTCCACGGCGAGCGCCTTGGTGAGGATCACCTGGTCGCCGGGCAGCGTCTCGCGCTTGTCGCGCAGATCCGCCCGGCGCATCGTGCCCAGCATCGTCGCGGAGACCACGGGCCGCGTGACCGCGTCGCTCACCTCGGTGTGCCCGCCGACGAGGGCGACGCCGGCGCTCGCGGCCGCGGCCGCGAGCTCGGCGAGGAGCGCGAGAGCCTGTGAGGCCGTGGTCCCTGCGGGCAGCAGCACGGTGGTAAGCAGCCAGCGGGGAACGCCGCCGGAGGCGGCGATATCGTTGGCGTTGACCAGCACCGCGTACTCCGCGAGGTCCCGGCTCGTCAGCGTGATGGGGTCGCTGTGCGCCACCAGGGTGTCCGCGCCGTCGATGTCCAGGGCGGTCACGTCCTCGCCGATGCCGGCGGGGACGAGCACCGACGGGTCGGCGTGCTCGAGATCGGCCAGATGCCGGGCGAGCAGCTCATTGGGCAGCTTGCCGTGGGGCAGAGGCAGGCCGAGCCTCACCACGTCGTGCAGCTCGGCGAGGCTGTGCACCACGAAGTCGCAGGCGGCGTCCTCCGGGCGGCCGAGCTCGTCCCCTCCGTGGCCGGGGGGCGTCCCGGCGCCGCCGTTCGTCAGATAAGCGGTCAGCGCCCCGGCGGCGCGTCCGGCCTGCATATCGAGCACGACGTCCCCGACGACGAGCGTCTCCTCGGCGGTCACGCCCATCGCCGCCGCAGCGTACAGGACGCCGTCGGGGGCGGGCTTGGGCGGGATTCTGTCGTCGCGCGTGACGAGCACGTCGAGATCGCCGGCGTCCAGGTCGCGAAAGCGCGCGAGGGCGCGCCGCACGGCCGGCAGGCCGTTCCGCGTGAGGACGCCGATCCTGAGGCCCTGCGCGCGCAGGCTCCGGACGACGCGCTCGGCATCCGCGTTGGGCGCGGACTCGGCGGCGGCGGTCAGCTCGAACCGTGACAGCGCCGCCAAGGCGTCCACGCGTCGCGCGCCGGCGGGCAGCGCCTCGATCCATTCCAGGACGAGGCTGTCGGCCGGGCAGCCGAGCTCACGCTTGATCGCCGGGAAGTCGAGGGCGCCCGGACGCGTGAGCGTGCCATCGAAATCGAAGAGCACGGCCCGCAGGCGAAACGACCGCGGGCCGCGCCCGGAACTGGGCTGGTGCATCTTCTGGCTCCTCTTTGAGTCTGCCCGGTCAGCTCGCGCGGCGCCCGGCGCCGCACCCCCTCACTTACCGGCGTAGGCTTTGAGGCACACGTTGGCGTTCTCGGCGTCGTCGGCGAGGTCCAGCCAGTCGTCGCCGTCGCCGTAGCGCATGTAGCTCTGGCCCGCCGCGGCCACGGCCCGCGACTCCCACGTCTCCATGGGGCGTTCGACGGCGATGGGGTACGTCTCGCCTGGCGCGACGATGCGCACGGCGACGACGAATCGGGCGCGGGCGCGGACGGCCAGCGGCGTGCCCAGATCGGCGGTGGCGAACCCCGGGAGGGCCACCGTGCCGGAGGCGCGCTTGCTCAGCGATCCCAAGGTCGCGCCGGCCCACACCTCGTAGGACGTGCCCGCGACCGGCGCGTAGAAGCCGGCGGCGACGATGCGCTCGGAGGCCTTCGCCGTGAAGCGATTGGCGCCCCAGGCGATGGACGTGTCGGGGGCGTCCGAGTAGCCCAGGGACGTGGTCCAGCCGAGCGTGTCGTACTGGTAGTTGCGGGTGAAGTTGCTGGTCTGGTCCACCCGCGAGTAGCTCGTGCAGTCGTCGAAGGCGAACGCGCGGTCGTAGTAGGAGACCCAGAAGTACCCTTGGTCGCCGTAGCCCGCGCCCCAGCTGTTGCGCACGAGGAAGGCGCCGTCGCCCGGTGGGGCGCCGGCTTCAGCGGCCGTGAACCCGGCGCTGGGGAACGCGTCGTCCCAGCCGACGATGCAGACCCCGTGGTTCTCGCCGACCTCGTAGCCGTTGTGCAGCTCACCCGCCGCGACGTCGCAGTAGTACGTCGCCGTGGCGGCGGGGTCGGGGGCGGACCCCTCGAACGAGTCGAAGGCGGCGTCGTAGAACATCCCCACGCTGAGGGCGCCGTTCTGGACGACCATCCGCTTGAGGAGATCGTTGTCGAGAAAGCCGGTGCGGCCGGGCAGCATGATCACGTTCTGCACGTGCATGCGCGCGGTGTTGATCTTCGGCGATGTCGGCGTACCGTACGGGTCGTCGTTTTCGTTGACGGGGCCCGCCCAGCGCGTGAGGTAGGCGACGGCCATGAAGTCCCAGCCGCCCCAGTCGTAGGGACCGCCGGGGAAGGGCCCGTAGCCGCTGCGCGTGACAAGGTTGTCCTCGCTGAAGTCGCGGCTCTTGCCCGGCAGAAGACGGGATTCGACGGCCGCGAGGTTGGCGAACGCCCAGCAGGTGCCGTCGGACCCCTGGTCTTTGATGACGGTGAGACGACCCAGGGTGCGGAGGTCGTAGGCGGGCGGCAGAGAGAGACGGGCGGCCCGCGCCTCGGCGGCCGCCCCGAGGTGCACCTCGACAGGGTTCGGCAGCTTGCCGAAGGCGCCGGCCAGCGGATCGTGGAGAGCCTCGACGAAGGCCTGGCTCAGCGGGCCCTGCTGAGGGTGCAAAGGCTGGCCGGCGGCGCTGACGCCGGCCGGCCCCCCCACGATGACGAGAGTCGCGAAGACGAAGACGAGCGCAGCCCGCCGTGGTGACGTGAGCATCCCGCGGTTCCTTTCCGCCGACGAAGTCCTGGTGAGATTGTAACGCCATCGGCGGCCTTGCGCTCGCGCGGCTGCGGCGGCGCGCGACTTGAGACGTCCCGACCTGCGCGCCTGGACGGATGTACCAGTCTGGATCCGCCGCGCTTGCCGAGAATAGACGTGAGAGATCAGCACGGCGGCCGAGCGAACGGGGAAGGCAATGAAGGCACGCAGGACGGCGGCGCACCAGGGCTTCACCCTGATCGAGCTGCTCATCGTCATCATCGTCATCGGCATCCTCGCGGCCATCGCCATCCCGATGTACGTGGGCCAGAAGGACAAGGCCAAGGACGCCGCTGTCAAGGAGGGCGTACACATCATCCAGATCGGCGTCATGAGCTACGTCACGGATCACGGCGCCTACCCGACCACCGAGTACGTCACGTATACGCCGAGCGACAAGAACGCCGACAACCTCGGCAACCGCTACCTCGACACCTGGCCCAGGAACCCCTGGACCGGCAAGCCTATGGCCAACACCGGGAGCAATGTCCTCTTCAACACCAACTTCTCCAGCATGGCGGGGCTTACCCCGCTCTTTGGCAACTGGAGCGTCGTCAATGGGCAGCTCGTGGCGCCGACCAACAAGAGTGGCCAGTTCACCGGTGGCAGCCTGCTTCTTGGCAACACGAGCTGGTCCGATGGGCAGCTCGATGTGACGGCCACGTTGAACGGCGGCCCCGGCCTCGGCGTCTTCTTTCGCACCAACGGCCAGCCCAGCGCAAGTAACCCCGGCAGCGGGGTCAACGCCGGCTACAGCTTCCAGATCGATCCGGGTCTGGGCAACGTGTTCGCCCTCTACAAGTGGGTCGACGGCAAGGAGTACAGGATCAAGACAGTCGCCATGGGCAGCGCCTTCGTCGCCACCATGAACGCCACTCCACACAACATCAGCATCTCCGCGGTCGGTGATCACATCGTGGTCACCGTGGACGGCGTCGTCGTCATCGACCTCCGCGACAGCACCTTCTCCGCGGGGACTGCGGGCTTGCGCGCCTGGAACGGGAGCAACGCCACCTTCAGCAGCGCCAAGGTGCAGGGCGGCGGCGGGGCCGCCGGCAACGGCGATCCGAACAAGGGCGACTTCGCCTACGCCTACGCCACCAACGCGGCCTCCTACGGCCTGGTCGGCTGGATGGCCGGCAATGGCGCCTGGGTGGTGCAGCCACTGCAGTGACCGCGCCCGGCTGCCTTCCGCCCGGGTCGACCGACTCGCAGGCGCCGCAGCCCTCGCGGCACGGTCGCGTCGGCGCCGGCCCGTCTCCCGGGGTGGGACGCAGTCACCACGTGTCAACGACCCGGGGCCGGGTGCATTCCGGATCCGCGGCTGCCCGATCTGCTGACGGAGGCTACCCCACGCGACCGTCTTCCCGCATGCTCCACCATGACCATACCTGACGGGAGCATCTAGACGAATGTCCCGGTCTGGGTCCGCCGCGATTGCGGAGAATAGACGTGAGAGATCAGCACGGCGGCCGAGCGAACGGGGAAGGCAATGAAGGCACGCAGGACGGCGGCGCACCAGGGCTTCACCCTGATCGAGCTGCTCATCGTCATCATCGTCATCGGCATCCTCGCGGCCATCGCCATCCCGATGTACGTGGGCCAGAGGAACAAGGCCAAGGACGCCGCCGTCAAGGAGGGCGTACACCACATTCAGATCGCGGTCGTGACCTACGCCGCCGACAACGATGGCGCCTACCCGACCACCGAGTACGTCACCTCGACCCCGTCCGACAAGACGGCCGCCAACCTCGGCAACAAGTACCTCACCGAGTGGCCCAGGAACCCCTGGACCGGCAAGCCTATGGTCAACACCGGCAGTGCGGCGCTCTTCAACACCGACTTCTCCAGCATGGCGGGGCTCAATCCCGTCATGGGCGGCTGGAAGATCGTGAACGGCGTCCTCGTGCCGGACGGGTCCGGCGAGCATCGGCTGGCCTTCGGCGACCCGGGCTGGACCGACGTCAACCTCGACGTGAACGCCACGCTGAACAGCGGCAGGGGCTACGGCGTCTACTTCCGCTCCAACGGCCAGCCCAACATCTCCGGCTACTGCTTTCAGTACGACCCCGGCTGGAACCCGCCGGCGGGATCGTTCGTCGTGCGCGAAGTCGTCAACGGGGTCGAGAGTTACCCCATCGCGAGCGCGCCGATGCCCACGGGGTACAGCAAGTACGGTACGCCGCACGACATCGGCATCAGCGCTGTCGGCAGCCACATCATCATCAAGGTGGACGGGGTCACGGTCCTCGACTTCACCGACACCACCTTTCCGTCGGGCGGCGCCGGCCTGCGTTCGTGGGACGGCAACGCCACCGTGGGCTTCATCGGCGCGAAGGCGCTGGACGGCGCCGGCGCCGGCAGCGGCGAATCCAGCAAGGGCGACTTCGCCTACGTCTACGGCAAGCAGAACACCTCCTACCTCCTGCAAGGCTTTTTGGCGCCCGGCTCCCCCGACTGGGTGGTGCATCTGCTGAAGTGACCAGCGTGCGTTCGGCGGCGGGGTGCGCCGGACGTAGTCGGGACCCCGCCGCTTTCACGTGCGGGGGCAGGTTATCGGCCCGTCCCTCCAGGGTAGGAGCCTCTCATCACGTGCCAACCGCCCGGGCCGTCCGGGTGCATCCTGGAGGGGACCATGGCCACGATCTCCCTGACCGCTGAAGAGTTGACGGGCCGCGCGCTGCTCGACGAGACCGGCCGCGACATCGGCGCGATCGTCGACCTGTATGTCGACGACGACGGGCGCCCACACTGGCTGCTTGTCGACACGGGCTTCTTCCCCAACTTCTTCAGCGTGATCCCGGTCACCGACGTGCTCGTCAGCGACCGCGGTCTTGAGGTCCACTACACCATGGAGAAGCTCACCGGCGCACCGAACAACATGAAGAACAAGGACTACGCCAGGCATCGCGAGGGGACGCTGTACGACTACTACCGGCTCGAGGCGCCCGCGGCGGTCGCGGACGCGACCAGGCACGGCTCCGCCGACCAGGTGCTTCTGCCGCCCAGCGAGCTGTGCCGGTTCTCGACGCTGTCGTGCGAGAACAAGCCGACGCAGTTCAACGCGGAGTAGCGGGCGCCGCCTGCCGGCGTCAGCCGCTCCGCGGCCGGCACGCCGGCTTGAACACCAGGTAGGCGATCGGACCGGTGAGCACTCCCGCCATGCCTCCGATCAGCCAGTCGCTGCCGTTGGTGAACAGGGCGAGCACGGCGATGGCGACCGCCGGCAAGCAGATCAGCGCCAGCACGAGCGCGTTGCCGCGCACCCTGAACGGACGCTCCAGGTCGGGCTCGCGGCGGCGCAGCGCGACGGCGGCCACGAAGATCAGGATGTAGTAGAACATCATCAGAAAGACGTCGATGACGATGAGCGTCTCGAAGCCGTAGCGCACCAGCAGTGCGTTGACCGCGGCCAGAAAGACGATGGAGACCCACGGCGTGCCGTACCTGGGGTGTACCCTGGTGAGGACGCGCGGCAACAGGTGGTCCTCGGCCATCACAAACGCGGGCCGCGCGCCGGCGCCGAGGTACTCCTGGAACAGGGCGAGGTTGCTCACCACCGCCGCGATGAGCATCGCCGCCCCGAGGCCGGCGCCGCCCAGCTGCTCGGCGATCTCGACGAACGAGATGCCGCCTTCGGTGGTCCATTCGTCCCAGCGCCCGACGCCGGCCAGGGCGGCCAGGGTGGGCACGAAGTACGAGATCACGATCAGGGGCATGGCGACCATCAGGCCGCGCGGGATCACCCGGCGCGGGTTCTCGACCTCGCCGGCGAGCACCGACATCGAGTCGTAGCCCGAATACATCCACATGCCCACGGCCAGGGCGTAGCCGACGCTGGTCCAGAAGCCCTGACCGGGGTACGAGAAGGGCTCCCAGGGAACGCCTTGCCATTTCGCGAAGCCGATGATCGTCATGACCACGAACGGCGCCAGGATCACGATCGTCATGACGATGGAGCTGAGGGCGATGACGTTGAGCCCGCGGATGTTGAGGTACGCGAGCACGGCGATGATAGCGATGCCGATGAGCCAGGCGGTGGTGACATCGAGGTCCAGCCAGCTCTGCAGGTAGTCCATGATCAGGGCGATGTACACGGCCGAGTCGACGAAGGTGGTGAGCCACGACCACCACCCGGCCTGGAAGCCCCAGTACTCGCCGAGGCCGCGCTTGACCCACACGTAGTAGCCGCCCTCCTCGGGGATCGCCGAGCCGAGCTCCGCGCAGACCAGACCCATGGGGAGCGCCCAGACGACGGGGAGCACGAGGAGGAGGAGGAGGGCGAGGCCGGGGCCCGACGAGCCCACCATGTCTTCCAGGCCGAAGGCGCCGGAGGACACGAACACGAAGATGATGACCACGACGGTGGCCAGTCGCAGCCTGACCCGGCGGAGCTGCCTCTCCATACGGTCTCCCCTCTGGTGGCCGGTGGTCGGCCGCGCGTTGCAGCGCCCATGCTTTCACTCGAGGCTACCCCGCGCCAGAGGGCACATCTGCTCAAACCCGCGCGTCCGAGAAGGGATTCCCGCTCGCTGTTGGTCAAACGGTCGGCGGCGAGGTGACGGCATCTCCCGGTGGCCCCTACCCTCGAGGCATGCGCCCATCGCACCCCATGCACGATGACGGCTCGAGCCGGGCGGCTCCGTGGAGGAGGCCCGGGGCGAGATCGGCGGCGCGCCGCGCGAGCGCGCTCTGGGCCTTCCCGGCCTGCCCGCCGGCGCCGGACGCCCGGGCGGCGACAGCCGCCCCTCGCGCCATCCTCGGGGTAGCGAGCAGCGAAGCGCTCAAGTTCGCGGCCCCCGTTGCCGATTTGCAGTACACAGTCGGAACGCGTGCGCACGGGCCGGTCGACCGGGGGGAGGGAGCGTCGAACCGGTCGGGCCCCGGCGGATCAAGGTCAATCGGAGGTGGATCGTGAAAGGCAAGGCACCAGTCATCATCCTCATCGCGGCGGCGCTGCTGCTCGCCCCCGGGCTCGCCGCCTGCGGCGATTCGGGCACGAACGCCGCGAGCTCGTCGCCCGAACCGGCGGTCAGCGGCAGCCCCTCGCCGGCGGTCGGCGGCAGCCCCTCTCCGCCGGCCGCGTCGCAGACCGTCACGGTCGACGAAGCGCTGCTGCCGACGGCCGTCAATCTCAGGGTCGGCGACAAGCTGCAGGTGCTGCTGCACAGCAACACGGCCAGCACCGGCTACGTGTGGACGGCTGAGGGCATGGAAGAAGAAGCCGTCCTCAGGCAGATCGGCAAGCCGGTGGACATCCCGCCCAAGAGCGACCTGGCCGGCGCCTCCGGCAAGACCAGGTTCACCTTCCAGGCCATGGAGAAGGGCGCCGAGCAGCTCGGTTTCTGGTACGCCCGGCCGTCCGACAAGGGCAACCCAGGCGCCGCCTACGCGCTCGTCGTCAACGTCGCCAAGGGCCATCTGCCCGTCGAGGTCACAGCGGGCGAGGAGTACACTGCTGAGATCGCCCAGATCCGCCTCGGGGACACCCTGCAGGTCGTCATCCAGCACGCCTCGGCTCAGGGCAAGGCGGCGTGGCGGATGGCGAGCTCCACGGCCCCGCTCAAGGCCGCGGGCGGGCAGAAGTACTCGTCGGCCAACGGCGGCACTGTGACCATGGACTTCGAGGGGACCGCTACGGGGACGGGCGTCCTCGTGCTCGTCAACCGGCCGTCGGGCGACCCGCCCCTGCAGACCTATTCGCTGCCGGTGAACGTGAGGCCGGTCAAGCAGCCGATCACCATCCAGGTCAACCACAAGGACGCCAACGAGAGCTTCGCCACCAAGGCCGGCGACACGGTGCAGCTCGTTTTGCCGGCGCAGCCTTCCACGGGCTACGAGTGGGTCATCAAGAAGCCCAAGCCCACCGTGCTCAAGCAGGTCGGCGAGCCGCGGTTCACGGCGAACAACGAGACGGTGGGCGCCAAGGGCAAGATGCTGTGGACGTTCGCCGTGATCGGCGCCGGCCAGGCGCCGGTGCGCGCGCTCCTCGAGGGTCCGGACGCGGCTTCGACCGGGCCCGCCGAGGAATTCGACTTCACCGTGCTGGCCAAGCCGGGCTTCAGACCCAAGGTGGTGGAGGCTGTGGATTCGTATCCCGCAGCGACCGTCTTCATCAAGCCCGGCGACCAGATCAAGCTCACGCTCGACGCCAGGGCGGGCGTGTGGGCGCCGCAGGGCACGAGCAACCAGCTCACGCACAAGACACCGGCGGTCAGCGGCGGCAAAGCTGTCGTGATGTACACCGCCAGGAACAAGGGCGTCACCACGCAGGTGCTCGTCGCCAACGCCCCGGGCGCCTGGCCGAACCAGGCTTACGCGTTCTCGGCGGTCATCGGCAAAGGCAAGCTGCCCAGGACTGTCACCGCGGCCGAGCAGAAGGTGGCCGCGAGCGTGCAGCTCGCGGTGGGCGAGACGCTCAGCGTCGAGCTGCCCGGCAACGCCACCACCGGGTTCACCTGGGCGGTGTCGCCGCTGGCCGTCGATGGCGTGATCGAGCAGGTCGGCGATGTCGCCTTCACGGCGAGCACCGACCTGATGGGCGCCGGCGGCGTGTTCACGGCGCAGTTCAAGGGCGTCGGCGCCGGCTCAGTGCCGCTCCTCATGCTGTACCAGGGACCCGGCAGCCAGCCGGCTGTCGAAGGCATCTGGATGACGATGGTCACCGTCCAGTAGCGGACCGGCGAAGACAAGCGACGAGTGTGCGCGGGGCGGCCGGCGAGAGCCGGCCGCCCCGCGCGAGCGGGCCGGTCAGGCCGCGTGTGCGGCGTCCGGAGAGGCCTCGGCCCCGCCCGGCTTCTCGCGTGGCAGGTGGCGCGTGAAGGCGAAGCTGATGGCGGGCGCGCGCGGCGTGCGCTCAGTTGAGCCCAAAACGATGCATGTCGTCCTCGTCGGCGCCGAAGTAGTGCGCCGTCTCGTGCAACACGGTGATGCGGATCTGCTCGGCGAGGTCGTCCTCGTCATTTGCCACGCGCTCGAGGTTGCGCTGGAAGAGGTGGATGAGCCCCGGCTCCGGGCCGGCGCCGAGCACCGACTGGTCGGGCATGGCGATGCCGTGGAAGAGGCCCAGGGTGCGCGGGTCGAGGCCCTCCAGAACCAGCGCCTCGGAGGGCCGGTCCTCGACGAAGATGGGCACGTTCTGCAGATGGGCGAGGATCTCTTCGGGCAGTTCGTCGATGGCTGCCGCGGCGACCTTCTGGAAGCGCTTGGCGCTCATCAGCGGCTTGGGGTCTTCGTTGGCGGCGTCCAGGCGCAGCACCGCGAGCCACTCCTTGACCATGCCCTTGCGGTCGCCCTTTTCGTCGCAGGCGAGGCCGAGGAGCTGACGGGCCTCGGCCTCGTCGAGCGGGTCGAGATCGAACTCGGCGAGCAGCTCGCGCAGAAGGCGCGCGGCGTCGCCAGGCTCGCCGTAGTCGAGGTGGACCTCGGCCGAGCTCAGCCAGGGCTCGGGGTCGTCCGGCGCCGCCGCGTTCCAGCGGCGGTAGGCGGCGAGCGCCGCCTCGGGCTCTTCGCGGGCCAGGGCGAGCTCGGCCTCCAGTTCGAAGACCGCCGGGTCGTCGGCGGCGGCGGCGCGCGCCGCCGCGAGCCCCCGCGCCGCCGCCCTCAGGTCGCCGTCGTCGAGGGCGTCCCAGGCGTCGTCAAGGAGGCGCCGTGTCTCTGGATCCAGCTGTTCGTCGTCGTCCACGCTGCACACTATACCCGCGCCGCCCGCGTCGCGCGTCCCCGCGGGCGCCGTTCCGCCGTCCCCCGCGCCGCCCGACTCAGACGCCGCGGTCGCCGAAGGTCGCCATCCCGGGCGTCGGGATAGACGGATGTTCCCCTGCCTGAGCAGCCTCACGGAGGCACAATGTCAACCAGAAGTCCGCGGCAAGGAGGTGGGACCGTGAGCGACCCCTATCAGTCCCGCGATCCGCGAGCCAAGCTGCGCAAGGTCGCGGCCAAGTGGGTGGCGGCGATGCGCGTCACCGGCCACGCGCCGAACCGCGGCGTCGTTTTCGAAGACGCCGCCGCCGCTCCCCACGTCCACGGCTTTCTGGTAGACGATCGGCGTCCCCAGGCGTCCGGGGAGCGGTATCTTGTCCTCGAAGACGGCGACGTGCTGCGGGCGCCCGAGGAGATGTGGCTTGCCGAGCCGTGCGACGCGGTCGTGGCGCTGTTCGCGGAGGCTCTGGCCGACGCGCGCATGGGCGGCTCCGGGTGGCTGGCCAACGGCGGCGACGGGCTTGAACGTGTCCCCGACCGCCGCGGGGAGCCTCGTCCCCACATAGGCCCGGAGCGGCGTAGCCTCAGTTGACCGGCGAGCGCGACGGCGGTGGCTGTTTGGCCGCCGCCGCGGCGCTCTGGTATAAGCAGAGGCGTGGATCACCCCGCGCGTAGTTCCCTGTCCGTGAACGAGGCCGGTACGGCGCGCTCGCGCGCGCCGGCCGCCGGCCGCGGCCGTCTGTTCCTCGGCGTCGATCTCGGCAAGGTGACGACGTGCCTCGCCGTCGGTGAGCTCTCGGGCGACGGCGAACTGCGCGTGGTGGAGACGCGCGCCGCGCGTCATCTCGGCGATCCTCTGCGCCCCTTCCTCGAACTGTATCGCACGCTCGACGTTTCGCGGCTGGCCGGGGTCGCCGCGACCGGTGTGTACGGCGAGCGGCTCGGCGAGCCGGCCCTCGGCGGCCTGCCCGAGGAGATCGCCCAGGAGGCCGCCGCCGCCTGGCTGTACCCGCACGGACCGCTCAACATCGTGCGCGTCGGCGGCGGGGGTTACTCGGTGCTCACCCGCGACGCCCACGGCCGCGTGAGTCATGAATCCAACGAGCGCTGCTCGGCCGGGACCGGCGAGACGGTCGAAGGGCTGTGCACGCGGCTGGGGCGGTCGCTGGCCGAGGCCGTGGAGCTCGCGGGGGGCAGTCCCGACGGCGTCACCGTCACGAGCCGCTGCGCCGTGTTCGCCAAGAGCGAGCTCACCCACTTCGCCAACCAGGGCGAGTCGCACGGCCGCATCTTCCGCGGCCTGTTCACGGGTGTCGCCCGCAACGTGCACAGCCTGTACGACAAGAGCAAGGTCGACGGTCCCGTCGTGCTCGTCGGCCACGGGGCGCTCATCGGGCCGGTGGCCGAGGGCATCGCGAGCCTGAGCACGGCGCCCGTGACGGTGGCCGAGCAGGCCGGCGTGTTCGAAGCGCTGGGCGCGTTGGCCTTCGCCGCCCGTGGCCTCTTGGCGGCGGGCGGCGCGGCTGAGGCCGGGCAGCGCAGCCTTGCCGATGCCCCGGCGTTCCCGGCCGATGCGCGCGCCCTCGTGCGCCCCTCACGGAGCCGCGTGGGGCGGCTGCCGCCGGCGAAGGACGGGCCGGGCGCGGTCGTGCGGCTCGAAGAGCCGCGGGGCGCCCCGGCCGAACCGGGCGCGCCGGCCGTCCTTGGCCTCGACCTGGGCTCTACCGGCGCCAAGGCCGCCTTGCTCGACCTTGCGTCGGGCACCGTGCTTGTGAGCGTCTATCGCCGCACCGAAGGTAACCCGGTGGAGGCGGCGCAGGCGCTGGTCGCCGAGGTCGGCGAGATGCTGCCCAACCCGGTGGTCGCCGTGGGCATCACCGGCTCGGGGCGTGACGCCGCGGCTGCCGTGTTTCGGGCCGCGTACCCGGACCTCGGCGCGGGGCTCACCGTGCAGAACGAGATCGTCGCGCACGCGCTTGCCGCCGCGCGCCTCGACCCGGCCGGCGGCCGCAGCATCTCGATCGTCGAGATCGGCGGCCAGGACGCCAAGTTCATCAACGTCGAGGGCGGCCGCGTGGTCGACGCCGACATGAACCGCGTGTGCAGCGCCGGCACCGGCTCCTTTCTCGAGGAACAGGCGCTGGCCCACGGCATCGACGACATCGTCGAGCTCGGGCGGCTGGCGGCGCGCAGCGAGGGGCCGCCCGATCTCGGCCAGACGTGCACCGTGTTCGTCGCCGACGTGGCCGCCGAGGCGCTCAGCGACGGTTTCTCGCGCGCAGACATCTTCGCCGGCCTGCAGTACTCGGTGGTGCGCAATTTCCGCAGTCGCGTGATGGGCCAGCGGCGCCTGCTCGAGCGGGTCTTCTTCCAGGGCAAACCGGCCAGCGATCCGGCGCTGGCGCGCACCCTGGCCGCCGTCCTGGAGCGCGACGTCTACGTGCCCGCCGACCCCGGGGCCATGGGCGCCGTGGGGATCGCCATGCTGGCCGCCGGGGCGCTCGCCGGCAACCAGGAGGCGGGGCTCCAGGCCATCGATCTCGCGCGCCTGCTGGGCGCACGAGTGGCCGGCCGTCGCGAGCTTCAGTGCAAGGACCGCGACTGCCTCAACGCCTGCCGGCTCGAGCTCGCCGAGGTCGACGTTTTCGGCGAGCGCCGCAAGGTCGTCAGCGGCGGGCAGTGTCCCAGGTACGACGCTGTCTCCACCGCCGGTGAGAAGCTTCCGAAGGATGCTCCCAGCCCCTATCGCGAGCGCGAGGACCTGCTGCTCGGGCTGCTCGCCGAGGAGCCCGCCACGACGCCGGTCGCCGCCCTCAGCGTCGGTCTGCCCTACGTCCACTACCTCATCGACACCCTGCCCTTCTTTCACACGTTCCTGCGCAGGCTGGGCTACGACGTCCAGGTGCTGCGCCCGGGCCCCGGCACGCTGGCCGAGGGTGACCGCCGCTGCGCCGCCCCCGGCGCCTGCGCCCCGGTCAAGATCCTGCACGGTCTGGCGGGCGCCGGCGTGGACGTGCTCGTGGCGCCGCTGTTCGTACATCTGCCCGTGCCCAACGCCGGCGACGTGACCTACACCTGCCCCATGGCGCAGGGCGCGCCGGACATGACGGCGCGCGCCCTGGCCGCCGAAGGCTCGGCGACCCGCGTGCTGCGTCCCGTGCTGTTCGAGAGGGAAGGCGATGGCTTCGACGCGGCGCGGGCGCGGCGCGCGCTGCGGCGCGCCGCCGAGACGCTCGCGGAGGCCGCCGGCTCCGCCGGCGGCCTCTCACCCGAGCGCTTCCGCGCCGCCTACACCGCCGCGCTGGCCGGCCAGCGGCGCTTTGAGGAGGGGCTGCGGGGCATCGGCGAGCGCGCCCTGGCCTGGGCGCGCGAGCACGACTACCCTGTGGTCCTCATCGGCGGCGAGACCCACGTGATCCACGACGCCGTGTTGGACGCCGGCATCCACGAGCTGGTCGCCGCGAACGGCGCCCTCGCCCTGCCCGTGGACTGCTATCCGGCGCCCGACGATCTTCCGGGTTTCCGGCGCGTGCACTGGGCGAGCGCCGGTCAGACGCTGCGCGCCTCGGCGGCCGGCGCCATGGCCGGCGACGTCTTCCCCCTGCTTCTCGGGGCCTACGGGTGCGGCCCCAACTCCATGATCGAGCACCTGTTCGCCGACCTCTTCGAGGAGTGGCCGCACGCGGTCCTCGAGAGCGACGGTCACGGTGGCAAGGCCGGGTACGTGACCCGCGTGCAGGCCTTTCTGCACAGCGTGCGGGCGTGGCGCGCGGACGGTCACGGCACGCTGCCCGCCTCCCGGCTGGCGCGCTTCGATCGCCCGCTGCCGCATAGTCTGGACGCGGGCTACGACCGCTTCTTCTTCGGTCATCTGGGCGGCGGTCTCAGCAAGTACCTGGCCGCCGCGATGCGCGGCGCCGGCTATGACGCCACGTTCGTCGGCGAGCCCGATGCCGCCGCGCTGCGCGCCGCGGGCGCGGCCTGCTCGGGCAAGGAATGCCTGCCTTACCAACTCATCTGGGGCAGCTTTGCGAGGTTCCTCGAAGCCGAGGCGCCACGACTCGCCGGACGCCGGGCGCTGTTCCTCAGCGCCGGCAACGGGTTCCAGGCGTGCCGCGCCAACCTGTTCCCTCTCACCGAGCAGATCGCCCTGGAGAGGCTGGGGCTCGGCGACAGTGTGGAGGTGGCCGACTTCAGTCTGGTGAGCGCCAACGTGCGCATCATGCCGCTGGCATGGGTCGCGCTGGTGGCTGTCGACCTGCTGAACATGCTGCGCTTCTACCACCTCGCGACCGAGCGCGAGCGCGGCGCCTCGGACGCCCTGTTCGCCGCGTTCTCGGAGCGGCTCGAAGCGATGCTCGAGCAGCCACGACCCGACGCCGGACTGGCCGGCAACATGGCCGAGGCCTACCGCTTCTGCGGCGAGGTGGAGGCGTTGCTCGCGAGGGCCGCGAGGCGCTTCCGCGAGCAGCCCGTGGACGCCGTGCGCGCCGCCGACCTGCGCGACGTGTATCTGTGCGGCGACCTCTACCTGCGCGTCGACGAGTGGGGTAACGACGGCCTGCAGCGCAAGCTCGCCGATCACGGTCTGCGCCCCATCTTCGAGCCCTACGGCGCATTTCTCGAACTGCTGAAGCAGCGCCAGATCCAGGACGGCGTGGGGCTGCGCAAGCTGCCGGAGAAGGAGGCCACGCTCCTCACCATGCGGTACGTCGTCCGCCGGCTGCTCGGGGCCGTGCGCGCCGAGCACCCGTGGGCCTTCTGGCACGACCTCCGCGACGTCGAACGCGAGAGCCGGCGTCTCGTGGCGCCGTATCCGTTCGGCGAGACGATCCCCGCGGTCGGCGGCGCCCTGCTCAGCTGGCGCACCCAGCCGGTCGATGGCGTGGTCGCAGTGGCGCCTCGGGGTTGCGGGCCGGCGCTGATCGCCGAAGCCCTGCTTCGCCGCGAGGCCGGCCTCCCGGCGCTGTTCGTCTACAACGACGGCGACCCCATCGACGAAGCGCGCATCGCCGGGTTCGCCTGGCGCCTGCGCTCGCGGCCGGCGCGGCGTGCGTCGGTCGCGTAGGCTCCGTCGCCGATGAGTTCAGCGCCCGCAAAGAGCCCGTGGCCGCGCCTCGTCGTCGTGGCCGTGTGGGCGGTCGCCTTCGCCCTCGTGGAGGCCATGGTCGTCGTCTATCTGCGCAGGCTTTTCGGCCAGAAGTACGGCCTTACCTTCGCCCCCGGGGACTTCCACTTTCCGCGCGCCTATGTGGGCTACGAGCAGGCGCGCGAGGCGGCGACCATGGTCATGCTGCTCGCCGTGGGGTATCTGGCCGGGCGCACCTGGTGGCAGAGATTCGCCTACTGGCTCTTCGCCTTCGGCGTGTGGGACGTCTTCTACTACCTGTGGTTGTACGTGTACCTGCGCTGGCCCACGTCGCCGGGCACGAAAGACCTGCTGTTTCTCATCCCCCGCGAGTGGTGGGCGCCGGTGTGGCAGCCCGTGCTCGTCTCGCTGGCGTTCGTCGCCGTCGCGGTGCTGATCCTGGCGAAGACGCGGCGCGCCTGACGGCGCTCGCGCAGGACGCTCTGATAGACTCGCGGCGCCGATGGACCCCCTCGCCGCACACCCGCCTGCCGCACCTCCCTGCGCCGCGGACCTCTGGCCGCCGGAGGCCATCGAGGCGATTGGCGCGGCGTCGCTCGAGCTGCTCGCGCGGATCGGCGTGCGGATCGACGCGCCGCGGGCCGCGGAGCTGCTCACGGCCGCCGGATGCACGCCCGGCCCGCAGGGCCGGGTGCTGATGCCGGCGGCCGTCGTCGCCGCGGCCCTCGCGGCGTGCCCCGCCGAGCTCACGCTGCTGGCCCGCGATCCGGCGAAGGACATCCCCGTCAGCGCCGCGCCCGGGCGCATCTACGTGCACAACATGGGCGAGGCGCCGGACATCGCCGAGGCGCGCAGCGGCGCGGCGCGGCGGGCGACCTTCCGCGACCAGACGCTGGCGGCGCGGGTGATGCATCACGGGCGCTACCCCGACAGCATCAACAGCCTGGTGACGCCGGGCGACGTGCCCGGCGTGCTTCATCCGCTGTACTCGTATCTGGCGATCGCCGCCGAGACCGACAAGGCGATCGGCGGTCCCGGCCAGGACCACCCGTGGCAGACGCCGGTCCTCTTCGAGATGGCGACGGCGGTGGCGGGGGGCCGGCCCGGCGCAGCCCCGGCCGGCGCCGTCGTCCTCGACATGGGCTACTCGCCGGTCAGCCCCCTGCACTTCGGCGCCGGCGTCTGCGAGGGTATCATCGAGGCGGCGCGCCTGGGCATGGCAGTGCAGATCCTCACAAACCCGGTGGCGGGCACCACGGCTCCGGGGTCGCTCGCCGGCGCGCTGGCGCAGCAGGACGCCGAGGTGCTCGCCGGCGTGGTTCTGGCGCAGGCCGCGGCGCCCGGGGCGCCGTGCAGCTACGGCGCCCGGCTCTCGGTGGCGGACCCGCGCAGCGGTCGGCTGCTGAGCGGCGCCGGCCGATGGGCGCTCGCGTCGGCGGGCGCTACGCTCCTCGCGAGACGCCACGGCCTGGCCTGCGATTGTTATGGCCCCGACACGTCGGCGCGCACCCTCGACCTGCAGCTCGGGTATCAGTACGCGGTCCCCGCGCTGACCGGCGCGCTGGCGCGGCCGCGGTTCATGTCCGGCATCGGCGCCTGGGGCGACACCACCACCTGCCTCGAGCTGCTGGTGATCGGCGACGCCGTGTACCGTCTGGTGCTCGACGCCCTCGAACCACCGCGGTGGGCCGCCGACGCCCTCGATGTCGATGCCATGATCGAGGGCATCATTGGCCCCCTGGGGTTTCTCGGCACACGCCACACGCGGCGGTGGCTGCGGGGCATCAAGCCGGCCGAGGATCTGAGCTTCCGCGGCGGTCTCGACGAGTGGGTCGCCGGCGGCCGCAAGGATGCGGTGGATCTGGCTGAGGAGCGCGTGGCGGAGCTGATCGCCCGCGAGCCCGTGGGTCTGCCGGACGATGTGGAGGCCGAGCTCTGCCGCCTCATCGACGCGGCGGCGGCACGGCTCGGCCTCTCGGGTCATCCGGATCCGCGCCGTCTGCTCGCCGAGGCGCGCGGCGGCCCTCGCTAGACCGCCTGCTCGGGCCGTTCGCCGCGGGGCTCGTCGCCCAGCGCGGCTCGCGCGGCAGCTCCGCCCTCATCCTCGTCTCGCGCTCCCGTGCTGGTGCGCAGCAGTGGGAAGAGCAGGGCGCCCAGCACGCCGGCGGCCGCGACCACGGCGAAGGCGCGGCGGCCGCCGAGGGCGTCCATCGCCCAGCCGCCGAGCAGGGGACCGAGCGCGTACCCGCCGATGTAGACCATCGTCCAGAAGCCCATGTAGCGGCCGCGCAGCGCCGCCGGCGCCAGGTGGGAGACCACGGTCGAGGAGATCGGGACGAGCAGCACGACGCCGAAACTGATGGTGACGATGCAAGCGAACGTGAAGGGCCACGGGACGAAGGCGGCGCTGCCCGCGCCCATGCCGATGCACAGGCTCGCCAGGGCCAGCAGGAACATGTGGTCGACGCGGCCGAGGGCGCGGACCACGGGGTACTGGAGCAACGCCGTGCACGCCCCGTAGACGACGAGAAGGATGCCCCACATCCCGGCCGATACCCCATGCAGGTCGGCGAGCACGATCGGCATGGTGACCCAGACCTGCCCGAACCCGTAGAGCGGAAGCAGCGCCACGGCGCAGAAGGCCAGCATGCGGCGGTCGCGCAGAACCTGCCCGTAGCCGCGGAACGCGGCGCCCATCGAGTTGCGGCCGGCGGCCGGCGGCCGGGTCTCCTTGAACAGCGTGAGGACCATCACCAGGAAGATGCCGCACACCAGGCCGGCGCCGAGGAAGCTCGTGCGAAAGGTGGGGTCCAGGGCGATGAGCGGCGCCGCCATGAGCGGTCCGATGGTGATGCCGGTGTTCAGCGCCACGCGCGTGATGCTGAACGCCTCGGCGCGGCGGGAGAGAGGCGTGAGGTCGGTCACCATCGCGTTGCTGGCCGTGAGGTACTGCGCGAAGCCGAAGGCCGCCTCGAAGGCGAACAGGGCGATGACCAGCCAGAGCCGCTGGGCAACGCCCAGGCCGATGAAGAGGGCCATGCCGGCGCAGATCGCCAGGATCAGCACGGGGCGTCGGCCGAAGCGGTCGGCGATCGCGCCGCCGACGATCTGGAACGGCAGGCCGGCGAAGAGCGTGGCGCCGATGATGAGGCCGATGGACGTCATCGAAAGCCCCATCTGCTGGTTCAGGTACAGCGTCTGGAAGGGGTAGCACATCTCCACGCCGGCCGCGTAGACAAAGATGCCGGCGACGAGCAACCAGTACTGGCGCGGAAGCGAGCGCAGCTCCCCGCTGAGACGCATTCTGAGGCCCGTCCGCGCCGTAGGTCCCCCCGCCCGTCGGCTTACGGGCTCGATGCTATCGAGCGGCGGCGGCGGCGGCGACCCGGCGGCGGCGGCCCGGCGGCGGCGGCCCGGCCGGCGTCGCCCTCCGCGCGATTGGCGCGCCGCGCCCCCGGGAACCACCCCCTATCGGTACACGACCCAAAGGAGTGCGCCCAATGGCAGCCCGACCTCGCGCGGTCGCACGCGTGATCCAGCCGACGCCCGTGATCGAGGGCGCCGGCGTCCGCCTGCGGCGCAGTATCGCCACGGCGACGCTCGACTACCTCGACCCGTTCCTCCTGCTCGACAACTTCGACTCGGACGACCCTGACGACTACCTCGCCGGTTTTCCCTGGCACCCTCATCGCGGCATCGAGACCGTCACCTACATGCTGGCCGGCGAGGTCGACCATCGCGACAGCATCGGCAACGCCGGCATGATCGGCGCCGGCGACGTGCAGTGGATGACCGCCGGCGGCGGCATCATGCACGAGGAGATGCCGCGCCCCGGCGCCGACGGTCGCATGGGCGGCTTCCAGCTCTGGGTGAATCTGCCGGCGGAGCTCAAGATGACGAGGCCGCGGTACCAGGACCTCAGCGCGGCCCGGATCCCGGAAGTACGCCGCGCCGACGGCGCCGTGATCCGCGTGGTCGCCGGCGAGGTCGACGGTGTGGTCGGCGCGGTCACCGAGATCTACGCGGAGCCCGAGTACCTGGACGTGTCGCTGCCGGCCGGCGCGAGCTTCTCGCAGCCGGTCTCGCGCGGGCACTCCGCCTTCGCCTACGCGTTCGAGGGCGAGGGCCAGTTCGGCGTCGGCGGTGACCCGGGGGATCGTGGCGACCTTGACGGCGAGCCGCTCAGCGCACCGCGCATGGCGGTGTTCGGCGACGGCGACGAGGTCCGCGTGGAAGCGCGTGGCCACGCGGTACGCTTTCTGCTGGTCAGCGGCAAGCCGCTGGGCGAGCCTATCGCGCGCTACGGGCCGTTCGTGATGAACACCCGCGAGGAGTTGCAGCTCGCCGTACGCGATCTGCAGGACGACACCTTTGTGTGGCGCGACGACGCGGAGTGGGCGCGCTCGCGAGGTACGTGGTCGCCGGACGCCCGGTCGCGGTGAGCGCGGCGTGAGCGCGGAGGCCGGCCCGGCCGGCTGCGCCGGCGCCCCCGGCCCTCAGCCCGTGAGTCGCAGCGTGGCGACCACCGGCCAGTGGTCCGAGGGCAGGCCCGAGCGCCCGTCTCGCGGCAACTGGTGGGCGATCTTCGCGTGCAGGATCTCCCACTCGGGCGACGCCAGCACGTAGTCGATGCGCGTGCCGTCGGTGGCCCCGTCCCAGTGGTGGTGGGTGCCCGCTCCCGGACCGCGTTCGCCGAGATGCGCCAGCGTGTCGCGCAGGCCGCCGGCGACCAGGCGCGCGACGGCCGGGTCTGCGGCCGTCGCGTTGAGGTCGCCGAGCACGATCCACGGGAGCGCCGGGTCGAGCCAGCCGAGCAGCGCCTCGGCGCTGCGCAGGCGCGACTCCGCCGAGGCCCCGTCCCAGTGGGCGTTGGCGACTCCGAACGCCCGGCCGTCGGCGCGGTCGCGGAAACGGCAGAGCGTGACCAGACGGGTGACGGGATTGCCCCACCCGCGCGAGCCGGGCACGCCGGGCGTCTGCGAGAACCAGCGCACCGTCCAGGATTCGAGCTCCAGACGGCCGGGCCGGTACAGGACCGCGCAGCGCTCGCCGCGTTCGCGGCCGTCGTCGCGGCCGGCGCCGACGGCGGCGTAGCCGCTCAGGCGGCGCGCCAGGTAAAGCTGCTGAAAGCCGTGGACCTCCTGCAGACCGACGACCTCGGCGCCGAGGTCCGCAAGGCAGCGGACAGCCGCCCGCCGGCGCAGCGGCCAGGAGTGCACGCCGTCCCAGGCGCGCCCGTGGCGCAGGTTCATGCCGGCGGCGACGAGGGCGGCGCCCCGCGCTTGCGGGGCGCCGCCCTCGTCGCCATTCGCGTGCTCGCTCCCGCCGCTCACGAGGGGAAGTGATCCTGGTACGAGACCGGCTCGTTCTCGGCGCCGATATGCCGGCGCAACTGCTGGTGGCTGTGGCGCTCCTCGTCTTCGAGCATCGCCTGCTTTTCCGCCTTCGTCGGCTTGCCCACCTGATTGCCGCCACGCTCCATGTAGTCCTTGAAGAGCACGAGATCGCGGGCGACGTTCTGCTCGAGCACCGCCCGTGACGGTCCGTTGTCTTCGTCGCACTCGAGGCTGAAGATCACGTCGGTGCGGCTGCCGGCCTTGACCGGCTCGAAGCTGACCAGGCCGGCGCGCACGGCATCGACGCAGGCGAGCTCGTCGCAGGCGAGTCGTTGCTTGCCGTTCATGACGAATCGTACAAAATGCGACCAGGTGGCGAGCACCACGGATGGTGGCGCCTCCACCTCGATATGACGTCGTACAGTTGACATGGCGCCCTCTCTCTTCGCCGGCGCTGCGAGTACAGGAGAGAGCCTACCCGCGCCGCTCGGGCGGCGAACGTCGTGCCGGAGTTCACAACCGGCACGGCGGGTACCGCGCCGACGGCGCTACTTCGCGTCCCTGGCGGCCTCCGCCAGCTCCTTGCTCAGGACCTTGCTCTCCATGTCGACCTCGCGGGTGGCCCGCTTGCGCGCCTTGGTGAGGGCCTTGTCGACGTAGCTCTGCAGCGCCGACTCGCCGACGATCAGAAGGGCGGCCTCGCCGTCGTCGAGCAGCTCCCCGAGCTCCATGACGTCCTTGCGCGACATGCCCTTCCAGAAATGCCCGATGAGGCCGCCGGCCAGGCCGCCGGCCGCCGCTCCCAGGAGGATCGACGGCGGGAAGATGATGCCGATCACGGCGCCCACCGCGAGGCCCGTCCAGGCGGCGTGCTGCGTCGGCTTCTCATGCTTTCTCACGTGTACGTGGCCGTGCTCGTCCCTGGTGATGACGGCCGCGTCGTAGGTGCCGATGACGTGGTCCTTGTGCAGCGCTTTGACGGCCTCGTAGTCGAACTGCGCGTCGGCGAGGCTGTCGTAGGTTGCGAGGTACAGAAAAACGGGTTCGTCTGCCATGGCGGTCCCTCCTAGTCGTGCAGGTTCTCGAACTCGGCGCCCCTGGCGGCGTTCTCGA
>JBAXRL010000005.1:0-23407 GCA_037131205.1 Actinomycetes bacterium
CGCGGCCTGGTCTTCCCTGAGGCGCAGCCGCGGAAGGCCGCGGTCGCCGCCCCCGGCATAGTCCCTGTGCGAGCGTTTTCCGTTGGCGGTACTTCCAACGGTATCGTTGGAAGTACCGCCAACGGATTCGGCCATCTTCGACGATGCCCCCGCCGGCGGGCCACGCGCGCGGAGCGCGAACCTCGACGCTGAGGCCGCCGCCTCGTCGCATTGGTCGCTTTCGTCGCTGCGGTCGCCCGAACCGGGAGCGACGCGTGACTGAGGCCGGCATCCACGCCACGACAGCTTCCAGGGCGGAGACTGCGCGGCAGACAGTACGGCGTGTTGGGAGGAGTCCATCCAGGCCCCGCGCGACGCGACCTGCCGCACGCGGCGTCTGCACACCGGTCGTCGCACCACGCCGCGCCTGGACGATCTGGCGCCGGCCCGCGTCACCGTGGTCCAGCCTTGGCGAGCAGCGCTGCAGCTCCTCCGCGCGTGATTCCCATGCGCGATGTACTGTTGCTTTCTCGTATCGCGCATGTAACATGTACATATGGATATCGATGGCTGGCGTCTGGACGAGGCGCTCAGGATCTTGGGCGAGGTCCTCGAGGCTCGTGGACCGACGTATGAGATCGTCGCCATCGGCGGCAGCGCCCTCATGCTGCTGGGGCTGATCGGCCGTCCTACGAGAGACCTCGACGCGCCGGCACTGGTCGAGGACGGCAGTGCCCGCGTCTAGCGAGCAGATCACAGACCACGCCGCCGCCCTCGCGTGGAGCCTGTGGACTGAGCTGGGCGTCTCGGGGTGGCAGCGCAGTCACCCCTCGCACGCCATCGATCCCGAGCGCCTCATCCTGTTCACGGCGTCCCTCGACGACACAGACCCTCGCCTGCGCGACGAGGCGACCGACTGGTGCATCGCATACGGCCGCTACGTGTCGGCGGCGAGACTGCGGAACCTGCTCGCCGCCGAGACGCCGGAGGTGCAGGCTGCCTTCGGCCGGACGGCGGCGAGGGTCAACGCCCACTCGAGCCTGCGCTGGCCCGGCGCGACGCAGGCCCGTCCCTTCGAGCGCACGAGACGCTCAGCCGTCGCCGACTTCAGCGGCCCGTCGCTCGTCGTGCTACGTCTGCGCGCCCTGTTCGGCGTGGGCGCGCGCGCCGAGGTCGTGCGCGCCTTCCTCGCCGATCCCTCGGCGCGCCTCTCGGCGGCCGACGCGGCCGCCGACGCGGCCTACACCAAGCGGAACGTCGCGGAGGCTCTGGAGGCCCTGAGGATGGCCGGTCTGCTGGTGGTGCACGCGCAGCGAAACCAGCGGCTCTACGGCCTCGCCGACGCCGGGTGGCTCACGGCCCTGCCGGGCAGCCTGCCGGACTCTTTTCCCAGGTGGAGCAGCGTCTTCCGCATCCTGGAGGGCCTCATCGCGGGCGCACGCAGAGCCGAAGCGCTGACCGCGAGGGCGCGGACCGTCGAAGCGTCGGACGTCCTCCACCACCTGCGCAGCGACTTCCAGCAGGTCGGCGTGCGCCTGACAGAGGAGGAGCAGGGCCCAGACGCCTGGGTGACCATGCAGCGACTCGCCCTCGAACTGACGGGGGCGTGGGCTTCTGGTTCCTTCACGAGCGCCGCGCAGGCCGACGCCGGCGCACGCGACTACGAGGGACTGCGAGGAACTGCGAGGTGTCCATGAAGGCGATCGTCTGCACAGCCTACGGCGGCCCGGACGTCCTCAGGCTCGAGGAGGTCGAGAAGCCGCGCCCCAAGGCCGGCGAGGTGCTCGTCCGCGTCCACGCGACGACTGCATCCAGGGCGGATTGCGAGATCCGCCGCTTCGAGTTCCCCGCGTGGATCTGGCTCCCCATCCGCCTGGCGTTCGGCGTCGTGAGGCCGCGGGTGCGCATCCTCGGCCAGGAGCTCGCCGGCGAGGTGGAGGCCCTCGGCGACGGGGCGACCTCCTTCGCGCCCGGAGACCGCGTCTACGGCACGACGGGGATCGGGCTCGGGGCCTACGCCGAGTACGTCTGCGTGGGCGGACGCCGCGCCGGCAGCGTCGTGGCCCCCATGCCGGCGGCCCTGAGCTACGCCGAGGCCGCCGCCGTCCCCTACGGCGCGATGGAGGCGCTCCGCTTCCTCCGCAAGGCCGGCATCGGCGCCGGGCAGAGGGTCCTCATCATCGGCGCCGGCGGGAGCTTTGGCACCTACGCGGTCCAGCTGGCCAAGCATGCCGGCGCCGAGGTGGTCGCCGTCGACAGCGCCGGCAAGCTCGCGATGCTCCGCGAGATCGGCGCCGACGAGGTCATCGACTACACCGAGCGGGACTTCACGGACGGCGCAGGGGACTTCGACATCGTCTTCGACGTCGTCGGCCGGGCGCCCTACGCCCGCGTCGCCCGCCTGCTGCGTCCCGGCGGCCGGTACGTGGTGGCCAACCCACGCACGGCCCAGCTCATCCGCGGGCTCTGGGCCTCCCTGACCGGCGACAAGAAGATGATCTTCGGCTCGGGCGCCGCCACGGGCGAGCATCTGCGCGAAGTCACGGAGCTTGTCGAGACCGGCGCGCTCCGACCTGTCGTCGACCGCCGGTACCCCCTCGAGCAGATGGCCGAGGCGCACCGGTACGCCGAGACGGAGCAGAAGCTGGGCAACATCGTCATCGTCGTCGAAGGGGAGCAGAGCTCGGACTGAACGCCAGGTGCGCCGGGACGGCCGTCCGGCCGGGTGCCCGCTTCACGTGACGACGCTGGAATCACGCCACATGTCAGGAGAAGGTAGCGAATGACGACGTACCAGGATCTGCAGGCCAAGCTCGGCCGCGGCGAGGTCATCATCCTGGACGGCGCGACCGGCACCGAGCTCCAGCGCCGAGGCGTGCCCATGCACGGCTTCGCCTGGAGCGCAGCGGCGCTCGACACCCACCCCGAGACGGTCCGCGCGGTGCACGAGGACTACATCCGCGCCGGCGCCGATGCGATCATCACCAACACCTACTCTACGGCGCGGCACGTGCTCGAGCCGGCCGGACTGGGCGACCGCGCGCGGGCGCTGAACGAGCGCGCCGTCGCCCTGGCCCAGGAGGCGCGCGAGATCGCCGCCGCCAGCCGGGGGGTCGCCATCGCCGGCTCGATCTCGAGCTTCCGGGTCAGCGTCACCCCGGTCGAGCAGCTCGAGGCGAGCTATCGGGAGCAGGCCGAGGTGCTGGCCGAGGCCGGCGTGGACCTCATCGCCCTCGAGATGATGGGGAGCCCCGAGCGGGCGGCTCCGGCGATCCGTGCCGCCGTGGCCACCGGCCTGCCCATCTGGGTCGGCTTCAGTTGCCTCCTCGACGACGACGGCGTGGTCCGGTTCTTCGACGGCGGTCCCTTCACGGACGGACTCGCAGAAGAACTTGCCTTGCTGGCGGGCCTTCCCCCGGGAGAGGTGGCAGCAATCGTGATGCACACCCTGACCGAAGACACCGCCCCCGCCCTGGAGATCCTCCTGCGGCATTGGCCGGGCCCGCTCGGCGCGTACGCTCATTCCGGTACGTGGGTCGATCCAGAGTGGCGGTTCGACCACCAGATCTCCCCCGAGGACTATCTGGGCGCGGCTCAGCAGTGGGTCGAGATGGGCGCGCGGATCGTCGGCGGCTGCTGCGCCATCGGGCCGGAGTACATCCGGTTGCTGAAGGAGCGGCTGTCGTAGATACGTTGCCGGGCGATCACGACCGACCCTTGCGAGGCGGTGCGCGCTTGGGACGAGCGTGGAGGAGCTGGTGGACCGCAGCGGGTTCGAACCGCTGACCTCCGCCGTGCAAAGGCGTCACCTATTCTGCCCGTGGCAGCCAGCAAGTGCCGCGGAGTGCCATCCGGGGCGTAGCGCGCGGGGCAGGAGTGCCAGCAAGTGACGTCACGGGTTGCCAAGTCGCGCTGCGTTCGTTTACCGGGCGTTTGCCGATGAGCCGGACTCGTTCCGAGCCCCGCCTTCGCGACCTGCGGCACACGCCCGCGACAACGTTGCTGAGCGCCGGGGTGCATCGCAAGCGAACGCCCGCCGGGGCCAGTCACCATCTCCGCGTCACGCGCTGCGCCGCGATAGCCTCCTCGTCAAGCACGATGCCGAGGCCCGGACCCTCGGGCGCCAGCATCATCGAGACGCCGTCACGCACCTCGCCTTTGAGTCCGTCCCCGATGTCGCGCTTGAGTCCTCCCGGGCGCCACGGCAGGTCGGCATCCCAGTGGTCGATGTTCGCGAGCGCGATGCTGACGTGGAGGTGAGCCGCGAGTCCGAGCGAACTCTCGCCCATGTTGCCCATCGTGACCGGGATACCGGCGGCCTCGGCGATGGCGTTGACCTTGAGGGCGTTCAGTATGCCGCCCGTCTTCATGAGCTTGACCACGAAGATGTCGCAGGCGCCGGCCTTGAGGCAGGCGAGGGCCTCGCGCGGGCCGCGCACGCTCTCGTCGAGGGCGATGGGCACGTCCACGCGCTCGCGCACGAACCGTGCCGCCTCCAGGTCGTCCATACGCACCGGCTGCTCGACGAACGCGATGTCGTAGGGCTCGAGCAGCTTGATCCCGCGCACGGCCGTCCTGGCGTCCCACCAGCCTTGGTTGACGTCGACGGTGATGCGCGCGTCCGAACCTGCCGCTTCGCGGACGGCGGCGACGCGCTGCTCGTCGCGCTCGGGTGCGTCGCCGGCCTTGACCTTGTACGCGGTAACGCCCTCGGCGCGCATGCGCCGCGTCTTCTCGGCCAGGGCCTCCGGAGTGTCCCAGGCCAGGGTGACCTCCTCGACCAGTCCGTCGCGGGCGTGGCCGCCGATGAGATCGCAGAGCGGGCGCCCAAGCGCCTTGCCCTGCAGGTCCCAGAGCGCCATCTCCAGGGCCGCCTGCGCCGCCTGGTTGCCCACCGTCCACAGCTCGCGCTCCCAGCAGTGCACGATGGCCTCGATGTCGAAGGGATCCCGGCCCATGACCGAGGGGCCCAGATACTCGCCGATCACGTCCTGCACCGTCCACAGGGTCTCGCCGGTGAACTCGTAGGCCGGGAGCGCCTCGCCGAAGCCCGTCAGCCCTTCGTCGGTCTCGACGCGCACGAGGTCGCAGGGATTGGCGGCAAGCGCCGATGAGGCGATGACGAAGGGTGCATCCAGCGGGACCTCGAGGGTCTCGACGCGCACAGCGGTGATCTTCACAGGACACTCTCCTCCTGCCGCCTGCGATTGCCTCCAGTGTGGCGATCGCCGGGTGGCGGATCGACTTGGCTGTTGTACCCTCTGTGGGGTCGCCGTATTATGCGCTCACCGAGGCGGCGCCGGGGACCTGCGTGCTCGCGCCCGCCGAGGGGGGCGTGTTCACGGGGTCCGCCGTCACCACGCCCCGACCGAATCCAGGGGACAGGGAAAAGGGGGAGTGCATGCTAGCTAGAACACGATCCACTCGAAGAGCCGCCACACTATGGGGAGTGGTGCTGCTCGTCACGCTCGCCGGCGCTCTGCTCGTCGCAGGCTGCGGCAGCTCCGACTCCGGCGGCGACGCCTCGGGATCGCCGGCCGCGTCGACGTCGGACATCCTGCGCGTCGCCTCGCTCTACAGCGTTACCACGTGGGATCCGAGCGCCAGCTACAGCACGGAAGTCATGTACATGGCCAACTGCTACGAGCCGCTGGTGTATGCGAACCCGGCCGGCAGCGCAGAGCCGTTCTCGCCGGGTCTGGCCACGGAGTGGACCGCCGCCCCTGACGGCCTTTCCTGGACCTTCAAGCTCCGCGAGGGCGTCACGTTCCACGACGGGACCCCGTTCAACGCGGACGCCGCGAAGTACTCCATCGACCGCACGATGAAGCTGAATCTGGGCGCGGCCTACCTGCTCAGCCCGATCAAGGAGGTCAAGGTCGTCGACGAGTACACCGTGGAGTTCGTTCTGTCAGACCCGGCGCCGATCGACCGCATCATGTCGGGAGACTACGCGGTCTGGATGTTCAGCCCCGCTACCGAGGGCAAGGACCAGGCCTGGTGGGATAAGGGGAACGAGGCCGGGACCGGGCCCTACGTGCTCGAATCGTACACTGCCGACCAGGAGGCCGTGTTCACGGCGAATCCGGACTGGTGGGGCGGTTGGGAGGACAACCAGTTCAAGAAGGTCGTCGTCCAGTTCGTGGGTGACGCCGGCACGCAGCGCCAGTTGCTGGAGTCCGGCGCGGTCGACACCATCAACCAGGTGGCTCGCGACCAGGTCGATGCCCTCAAAGCGAACCCCGACCTCGTCGTCTACACGGGTCCCAGCCTCAACTCGTACCTCATGTTCTTCAACACGCAGCGCAAGCCGCTCGACAACGAGAAGGTGCGGCAGGCGCTCTCGTACGCGGTTCCGTACGAGGACCTCATCGCCATCGGCGCCGGGGGCTACGGCACGCAGTCCAGGGGTCCCGTCCCGATCGACCTGTGGCCGAACACGGACGGCACGGTGGGCCAGTACACCACCGACTTCGCCAAGGCCGAGCAGCTCCTGTCCGAGGCCGGGTACCCGGGCGGCGGCTTCACCCTCGAGCTCACGTACACGTCCGAGAACTCCAACGAGGCCGCCTACGTGCCGCTGATCAAAGAGGCGTTCGCGAAGGTCGGAGTGAAGGTCGACATCAAGGCTCTGCTCAACACCGCAGATGCCGCGAAGGCCCGGGGGAACCCGGCGGATCGCCAGGATCTGGCCATCCAGCTCTGGTGGCCGAGCTACCCCGACGGCGTCGACAACCTCGTACCCATGTTCGGCTCCGAGGAAGAGGTGGGCTACAACTGGTCCTACTGGTACAACCCGGAGTTCGACAAGCTCGTGGCCGAGGGGTTCAAGCTGAGCGCCACGGATCCAGAGGCGGCGCTGGTTCCCTACGACAAGGCACAGAACATGCTCGTCGACCAGGCGATCGCCGCGTTCCTGTTCGACGACCAGACCGTGGCGGCGCATCTGGCGACGGTCAAGTACAGCGACTCGGCGATCAACTTCAACTACCCGCAAGTGCAGTTCTGGACGCAGATCACCAAGTGACGCTGTGACCTTCGATGGGCGGCGGCCCGGTGTCTCTCGTGTCGGCCGCCGCCCATCGTCTTGCTTTCGCGGTGGAACCGACGACCCTGAGAGGATGGGCCGGGTTTGACGATCAGAGCCTACGTAATCCGTAGACTGGCGCTGGCGGTCTTCGTGCTCCTGGGCATCGCGTCGATCACCTTCGTGATGGCGCGCATCGTGCCCTCGAACGTCGCCCAGACCTACGTGGGCGCCAACGCCCGCCCGGAGCAGATCGCCCAGGCCACGAAGATACTGGGTCTCGACAAGCCGCTCTACGAGCAGTACCTGATCTACATGAAGGGCCTCGTCACCGGTGACTGGGGCGACTCGCTGCGGACCAAGCGGCCCGTGCTGAACGACATCCTCCACTTCTTTCCCTCCACACTGGAGCTCGTGGTGGCGGCCCTGATCGTGGCGACGATCTTCGGGATCATCCTCGGGGTGACCACGGCGCATATGAGGGGCAGCTGGCTCGACCACGTCATGAGATTGTTCTCGACGGGCGGAGTCTCGATCGCGTCGTTCTGGCTGGCCTTGATGCTGCAGATCCTGTTCTTCCGGATGCTCCACCTGCTGCCCGTGGCCGGCCAGACCAGCATCGCGGTCGCCCAGGCCTACCCCATCACCGAGATCACCGGGATGCACGTCGTGGACGCGCTGATCACCGGCAACTGGGTGGCGTTTTGGGACGCCGGCAGGCACTTCATCCTGCCCGTGATCACGCTGGCCGCCTACCCCATGGGCGTCATCATGCGCATGACGCGGTCTTCCATGCTGGAGGCCATGGGCCTCGACTACATCCGCATGGCCCGGGCGATGGGAGTGCCGCCGCGGACGCTGCTGTACAAGGCGGCACTGAAGAACGCCCTCGGACCTGTCTTCACCGTCGTCGGCCTCACGTTCGCGAACGCCCTGACCGGCACGTTCTTCGTCGAACTCATCTTCGCCTGGCCGGGCCTGGGCTACTACGCGACCACGTCCATCCTGGGCGCCGACTACCCGGCCATCGTGGGCGTGACGGTCATGATCGCGTTCGTCTACGTGATCGCCAACCTCGTCGTCGACCTTGCCCAGGCCCTCGTCGATCCCCGCATCGCCCTGAAGTAGGAGCAGAGCATGCAGAGCGCCCAGACGATACGACTGGCCGACTGGCGGGTGCGCCACCAGTCGACGTTCGACGAGGCGCGCTACAACGTCCGCGTGTTCTTCAAGGACAAGCTGGCCGTCCTCGGCCTGGCCATCATCATCTTCACGATGGTCGTCGCGGTGATCGGCCCCTGGATCGCGCCGTATCCGGAGCAGGGCCGCGGGGAGTCCAACCTCACCGAGCGGCTCCAGGCGCCGAGCGCGAAGCACCTCATGGGCACCGACAACTACGGCCGCGACGTGCTCAGCCGCGTCATCTACGGCGCCCGCATCCCGCTCGTGATCTCGTTCGTGGTCACGTTCGCCATCGTCATCATCGGCGTGCCGATAGGGGGGATCGCCGGCTACTTCGGGGGCAAGTTCGACGAGGTGGTGATGCGGATCTGCGACGTGTTCCTGGCGTTCCCGTCACTGATCCTCGCGATCGTGTTCGTGGCCTTTCTCGGCCCCAGCCTCCGCAACGCGATGATCGCCATCATCCTCTCCTGGTGGCCCTGGTACACGCGGCTCGTGCGCGGCATGGCCGTGTCTCTGCGGGAGCGACCCTACGTCGAGGCGGCGAAGACGATGGGGGTCGGCGACTTCACCATCATCGCGCGTCACATCCTGCCCAACTCCCTGGGGCCGGTCATCGTGCAGATGACGCTCGACATCGGCACGGTCATCCTCGCCGCCGCGGGGCTTAGTTTCATCGGTCTGGGCGCGCAGCCGCCCGTCGCGGAGTGGGGCCTCATGATCTCGGAGGGTCGCGACTACATCCTCGACCAGTGGTGGATCGGGGCCTTCGCCGGACTCGCCATCTTCATCCTGGTGCTGGCGTTCAACCTTGTGGGCGACGGCCTGCGAGACGTCCTCGATCCGCGATCCAAGAGGTAGGCGGCGTGGACGAGCTGCTCAGGGTGCGCGGCCTCAAGCTGCAGTTCCGCAGCATGCGCGGAGTCGTCAAGGCGTTGGACGGCGTCGACATCTGCGTGCACGACCGCGAGATCCTCGGCCTCGTGGGCGAGTCCGGCTGCGGCAAGACCATCACCGGGCTCGCCATCCTCGGCCTGCTGCAGAAGCCTCAGGCCGAGATCACCGGCGGCGAGATCAGCTACCGGGGCCAGGACCTCCTGGCCAAGAGCGACAGGGAGATGCAGGATCTCCGCGGTCGCGAGATCTCGATGGTGTTCCAGGACCCGCTGGCGTCGCTCAACCCCGTGTTCCAGGTCGGTCACCAGATCGAAGACGTCGTCCGCATCCACAAGGGCGTGTCGAGGCGTGAGTCGCGGGAGACTGCGCGCAGAGCCTTCGCGGAGGTCGGCCTTCCGGCCACCGACGAGATGCTCAAACGCTACCCGCATCAGTTCAGCGGCGGCATGAGACAGCGGGTGTGCATGGCCATGGCTCTGGCCTGTGGGTCGCCGCTGCTCATCGCCGACGAGCCGACGACCGCGCTGGACGTGACCATCCAGGCCCAGATCCTCAACCTGCTGCTCAGGTTGCGCGAGGAGCTGGGCGTCGCGCAGGTGATCATCACGCACAACGTCGGCGTCGCCGCGCAGACCTGCGACCGCATCGCCGTGATGTATGCGGGGAGCGTCGTGGAGGAAGGGCCGGTGGTGGAAGTCCTCAGCCGGCCCCGCCACCCCTACACCATCGCGCTCTACGAGTGTCTGCCTCACGGCCATACCGCCTCGGAGTTGAAGACCATCCCGGGGACGGTCCCCGATCTCATCACCCCGCCCACGGGCTGCCGCTTCCATCCGCGCTGCAAGCACGTGCTCGAGGTCTGTCCGACCGCCAAGCCGCAGCCCGTGCAGGTCGGCGACCGGCACTGGGTCTCCTGCTTCTGGGCGACCGGCCAGACGGATGGGGCCGACAGCGAGGCGGCCTCGTGAGTCTGCTGCAGGTCGACGACCTGACGGTCCATTTCCGCATCCGCCGCGGCCTGGGCAAGAAGTCGATCGATACGGTGCACGCCGTGGACGACGTCTCGTTCGCGATCACCGAGGGCGAGACGCTGGCGCTGGTGGGCGAGTCCGGGTGCGGCAAGTCCACGGCCGCGCGCGCCGTCCTGCAGCTGGTCAAACCGACCGCGGGCACGATCCGCTTCCTCGGCACTGACTTGACGGACCTGAGCTCGCGCCAGCGCCGCAAGGTGATGCGCGACGCCCAGGTGGTGTTCCAGGATCCGTACTCGTCGCTGAACCCGCGGATGACCGTCCACGACCTGGTGGCCGAGCCGCTCCGGGCGCAGGCGCACATGAGTGGCAGGGAGCTGGAGGCGCGCGTCCTCTCCATGTTGGAGATGGTCGGTCTGGGAACACAGCACCTGTGGCGCCGCTCGCACGAGTTCAGCGGGGGCCAGTGCCAGCGCATCGCCATTGCCCGAGCCCTGGCGCTTGATCCCAGGCTCGTCGTGCTCGACGAACCGACCTCCGCCCTCGACGTCTCCGTCCAGGCGCGCATCCTCGTCTTGCTCGACGACCTCCAGCGGCGCCTCGGGCTCACCTATCTGTTCATCGCCCACGATCTTGCGGTCGTCGAGTCCATGGCGCACTCGCTTGCGGTGATGTACCTGGGGCGCATCGTCGAGCAGGGCCCAGCGAGGGAGATCTTTGGCGCCCCACGCCACCCCTATACCGTCGCCCTGCTGCGGAGCTCTCCGTCTCCCGACCCCGAGGAGCGAGGGACGATGAAGGTGCTGGAGGGCGACGTGCCCAGCGCCGTCAAGCCTCCCGAAGGGTGCCGCTTCAATCCGCGCTGCCCGTTCCGTATGGACGTCTGTACCACCGAATGCCCGCAGCCGCACGCGGTCGGAGGGCACCTGGTCTCGTGTCACCTGCCGGACGACTTTGACACGAGGGCGACCGGCTCGGTGGTGCTCGTGTGACCAGCCAGCACGACCCATCGTCGTATCGCTGCGATGGAGTCTACTGAGAAGCGAGGGGACGACGATGACCTCAGGCCAGTATCCGCACGTGCGCGTCGAGGGAGAGCCACAGGAGCGCGGGCGGCAGTACGGAGAGCAGGCGCGAGAGCGCATGCTGCGCTCGCGCGACGCCTACGAGGAGGTGTTCGACCACTACGCCGCCTGGAGCTGGGACAAGGTCACCCGGGAGGCCTCGCGCTTCATCCCACCCATCGGCGCGTTCAGGCCGGCATATCTCGAGGAGATGCACGGCATGGCAGAGGGCTCCGGACTTCGCTTCGAGGACGTCCTCGCGCTCAACGTACGCACCGAGGTCATGTTCGCGGCCAAGGCCAGGCAGGCGCTCTCCCGTCCTGCCGCCGGCGTCGGGGAGTGCACTGCGTTCGCCGCCCTGCCCGAGAAGTCCGGTGGTCCCGTGCTCATCGGTCAGAACTGGGACTGGCTCGTGCACACCTTCGACACAGTCGTCGTGCTGGAGGCCCGCCAGGTCGGCAAGCCCGCCTACGTCACCGTGGTCGAGGCGGGCCTTCTGGCGAAGCTGGGCATGAACTCCGCCGGCATCGGGCTCGCGACCAATGCCATCGTCACCGATCTCGACCGTGGCGAGCCGGGAATCCCGTTCCACGTGCTCCTGCGTTCCATCCTCGATGCCGAGACGGTCACCGACGCGCTTTCCGGCCTTCAGGCCGGGTTCCGGTCCTCGTCGGCCAACTACGTGCTGGCGTCCGCCGACGGGGTCGCGCTCGACGTCGAGGCGGCGCCGGGAGACTTCAGCCGTCTCAGAGTGGCCACACCTGAGGACGGACTGCTGCTGCACACAAACCACCTGCTGTACGCGCAACCAGGGGTGACCGACGTCTCGATGTGGGCGATGCCCGACAGTGCTGTGAGGCTGCAGAGGGCCCGCGCCATCGCGGGTGCGGGCGATCGCTCTCGCGCAGCACTCACCTCGATGCTCTCCGACCACGCCGATTGGCCGCGGGGCATCTGCGCTCACGCGGACGAGCGCGAGCCCAGGCTTGAGCAGGCAGCGACGGTGGCATCCGTCGTCATGGATCTCGGCGAGCGACGCCTGTGGCTCGCCGACGGGCAGCCCTGCCAGACGCCGTACCGGGAGCTCGACTACGGCGCTTTTCTTGCGCCCGGACCCGCACTGAGCACGGGCTAGGCTGGTTCCCCCAGGTGCGCCGCCAAGCTGGCGAACGCACGAAGCGTGTTAGCGGCGATCGTCGGGTCGAGCGGGCGCGGCAGCGACGAGAGCTTTGCCAGCACCACGTCCCGCGCCGCGTCCACGTAGACGTACTGTCCGTAGATGCCCGAGCCCATCATGATTCCCGAACCTGGGTCCAGCACCCACCACTGATTGCGGTAGTGGCCGCGCAGCGCACACGCCTGTTGCGCTGGAGAGCCCGTACCGCGAGCCGCTTCCAGCGCTGCCAGGAAGATCCCACGGCAAGCCTCGTCGGCGAAGCGCGTATCGGCCACCCAGGCCGGCGGCAGGACTCGCTGACCGCCCAAGCTTCCACCGAGGAGGTAGAGCTGTCCGAAACGTGCAAGGTCGCGCAAAGTCACGGAGATGCCTCCGTCGCTCATCGCGTTACCGTGCCGATCGACCGTGATCTCGGCATCGTGCTCGGCGCCCATCCGCGACCAGAGGAGGCCGCTCATCGCGTCTGCGAACCGCTCCGCGGACGAGCCCTCGAGGACCATCGCCAGGACGTCAGTCAGAATGGAACGATAGGCGAAGGCTTCGCCGTGAGCGGACTGGTTTGGCAGTGTACCGATGTACGCGGCCAGATCGATCCCGGTCTGTCCGTCGGCGGCCGGCTGCCAACCGGCCGCGATCTCGTAGCGCCGCACGTCTGATCCGGGGTCGTCGTAGTCTTCCGAGAACCTGGTCCCGGCGGTCATGTCGAGGAGGTGCCGCACGGTCGCGCCCTCGAAGGACGTGCCCCGCAGCATGGGCACATAGTCCGCCACCAAGCCGCCGGGGTCGAGTGCGCCCGACCCTACCAGTGCGCCGGCGAGGGCGCCGGTCAGCGACTTGGACACTGACTGGAGGAGATGGCGCGTGCCCTGCGTCATGCCGTTGCTGTACTGCTCAGCTACGATCCGGCCGTGGTGAAGGGCGAGGAAGCCGTCGGTGTATGCGGATTCCAGGTGGGCGCCGAGCATCGACGAAGCGCCCGCGATCGTGCGAAACGTAACGTCGTCGATGTCTCTGGGCTCGTCGGGCAGGTCAAGTACGGGTCCGTCGCCGCGGCTGATCCGGGCCGACGGTATGAGCTGCCCGATGTGCTGGAACGACCAGCGGTTCCAGGGAGGGTCCTGCCAGTTCGAGAGCGTCACGAGTCTGTCGGCGGCCGGCGGACCGCCGACCATCAGCCCACGCTCTCGGGCATCAGCCGGCATGATCTACTGGACCTCGCCCCGACACCTACAGAATCTTGAACGCGCCCTGGCGTCATGCCGGGCCCAATAGCGGTTACCATCGGCGCCTCTGTCGCGACGCAGCCCGAACTCACCATCAAGAGAAGCAATCCGCGCCCCATGCCTGCTCGATCGGCGAGAGCTCAGAGCTGCCGGAGCGCGCCACACCCGCAGGCGGGAGTTCCGCCGTGAGATCGCATCAAGCATCGTCGCCCTCTTCCTCACCGGCCGCATGCGACTACAGACCCCGCCGCTGGATCTCGTCCGCGGGCCACATCGACCTGACCCCATTCGTCGGTCCACCTTCTATGATAGTGCCAGTGCCGGCTCTTGCGTAGGGGCCGGCGGTGCGAAGTCAGCCAGCGAGAAGCCCGGGAAGGCGATAGTCTCCGATGCCGGCGGGGCGCATAGAAGAAGGCGCACATGCCCACACGGTCGGTACACGCTCTGGTGCGCGAGCTCGAAGCCAGACACCTGCTGGGTCGGAGGTTCTGAATTCCCGTGGGGCAATGCCGGCTTTGTCGGTTGCACCCCAGCCGCTCCACGCCGCACTCAGATCGACACGGGTTATCGGGGGCCGTTTCGGGGCTCTCACGGAAGGCTCGCGGGACACGATTATCCTGCAAATCCTTGGTGGACCGCAGGGAAGTCGAACCCCTGACCTCCGCCGTGCAAAGACGACAACTAATTTGTTAGCAGTGACCGCGAAGTGCCACTGAGTGCCGTCCCGAGCGTACGTGGCAGGTCCGCAGTGTCGGCAAGTGATGGTGAGGACTGTGGAGTGGCACTGCGTTCGTTTGCCGGGCGTTTGCCGAGGAGCCGGACTCGTTGCGAGCAGGGCCTTCGCGACCTGCGGCCCACCTGCGCGACGATGCGCCTGCGCAGGCGGGATCGCCGCTCGTGCAGTCGGAGGCGGCGGAGAGGATCGACGCGGGAATGAGAGCGGCGATGACGGGGTTGTGAACGACCGTCGGCCGGTCGCCGCTCAGAAGATCGACGCGGGACTACGGAAGGCACTGGCGAGATGAAGTCTGCTGGCGACCTCTTGCTGGCGGCTGAAGAGGCCCGCTGCCCTCACGGGTGGCGGGCCTCTCTATGAGGCGGGCGGCCTGGACCCGACCACCGGGTGTCCAGGCCGCCGCCTCTGTGGGCCAGTCGGCGACGCGGCGACGCAGAGCCGTTCCTTCACTCCTGCAGTCCGATGACCGCGTTGTCGTAGTAGAGCGTCATGCGCACGACCCTGCCGCCGCGCACCTCCATCACCGTCGCGCCGGGCAGGGCTACCTGGACGCCGGTGGAGTCGGTCTGGCGGACCGTCCAGCGCACCACCGCCCAGCCCGAGCCGGCGATGGGTGCCTGGTTCGCGAGCTCGACCGTGGGCGTCCGGCTCTGCCAGGCGAGCACCGCGTCGACGCCGCGCACGCCGTGGCGCAGCTCGGTGTCGTAGAAGCGGACGCCGGGCGCGTGCAGCTCCCGGAGTGCTGTCTGGTCGCCCGCCGCGAAGGCGTCGCCGACGGCCGTCGCGGCCTGAGACGCGGCCTTCGCCGTGTCCTTCGGCCCCGGCGCAGAGTCGGCGAACGTCACCGCCTTCTTCGTGTCCGGGCCCGGGTCGAGGAAGACCTCCTCGTGGGCGACCTTGTCGCCGTCGACGGCGAGCAGGGACATGGACGGAAACGAGACCGTCCCCCCGTCGTGGGCCGTCAGCATGCCCTCGCTGACGACCACCCCCGGCGCGACCATCAGGCGCGTCTTCGCCCAGTCAAGAGTGCCGGCAGCGCCCTTGTAGACGCTCTCGATCGCGGCGGCGGCCTGTTCGTGGATCTCTCCGCTGGCCCAGTAGTCGAAGGTGGCGTCCTTGGCGTAGAGCCCGGCTCCCGGGATGGTCTCGGCGGTCAATGCGTCGGCGAACCTCGTCGCGACCGCTCGCGTCTGGGCGAGCGAGGCCGATCCAGGCGCGTCCCACTGCGATACCGGCTCTGCCGCCGGCACGATCGACGGCGAGGCTGACGGTGACGTGATCGTCGCGCTCGGCGAGTTCGAGGCAGTGGTGCTCGAGCCGCCGCAGGCGGTCACGGCCGCGCTCGCGCACAGCAGAAGCAGGACGACGAGCGTCATCGTCGAGGTGCCTGCGGCGGAACGCCGCTCAGTGGGCTGCGTGGCATCCATGTCCCCTCCCCGCGTCGTACGATGTACCTCTTCATCCATACAGACCGAGCGAGGGAGGCGTTTCTTCGTTGTGGCCGTTAGTCGCCAACGACCGGCTGGCGCACAGACGCGTGTCGGCGGCGTGCGGCGCCTCTGGGACTGGTCGCGGCCCAACGCGCTGCCTGCCGCTCGTCCTCCCTGGGGCACGCCTTGCGCACGAAGACCGGCCCGCGGGCCGGTCTCACCAGTGGCTCCCCGCCGGACCGCGGTGGCCGCGCTGGTACGTCCGGCGGATCGCAGCCTCCCGTATTGGGCGTTGCTCCTCTTGGGAGTCTCGTATGGGAGCCGCGTACCCGACGGGCGCGAGAGTAGTCCCGTTCGGTGCCAGACGACCGCAGCAAAGCACGTCAAGACGCACGGATTTGGGCTGCAAGATGGTTGCAGCGGGCCGTTTCGAGACTCTCACGGAGGTCACGCAGAACACGATTCCCCTGCAAATCAATGGTGGACCGCACCGGGCTCGAACCGGTGGCCTCCGCCGTGCAAGGGCGGGCTGCACGTGGCCGCCGTGGAGCAGGCGCCGCAGACCTTCGAGCACGTCGACCCCGCCACCGTGGGCGGCGAGCAGCGCATCCTCGTCTCCGAGCTGTCGGGCAAGGGCGCGGTGCTGCGCCGCGCCCGCGACCGTCGAGAAGCGCGAGGGCGGCAAGGCCGACGTGGAGGCGACCATCAAGATCCACGTCGGCGGCGAGCGCATCATCAGCACCGCCGAGGGCAACGGCCCCGTCAACGCCCTCGACACGGCGCTGCGCCAGGCCATCGCCCAGAAGCACCCGCACCTCAGCGACATCGAGCTCGTGAACTACAAGGTGCGCATCCTCGACGAGGACAAGGGCACCGGCGCCGTCACCCGGGTGCTGCTCGACGCCAGCGACGGCGACGACACCTGGGGCAGCATCGGCGTGAGCGAGAACATCATCGAGGCCAGCTGGGAAGCCCTCGTCGACTCGATCGAGTACGGGATGGTGCGGAGCCAGCAGAAGTGAAGCCGGCCGTCGGCCGGCACCGGGACTGACGGGAGGGACGGCATGAGTGCAGATGCGGACAAGGTGCTCGAGGTCATGGCGGAGGCGGGTGAGCCGCTCAACGCCGGCGCGGTCGCGGAGCGGTCCGGCATGGACCGCAAGGCCGTGGACAAGGCGATGGCCGAGCTCAAGAAGGACGGCCGCATCGAGTCGCCGAAGCGCTGCTACTGGGCGCCGAAGGGCTGAGCTCAGCCGGGCCCCGCCCGGCCGCTCACAGCCCCCGGGCGGCGGTGGTCCAGAGCGCTGCGGGGATGGTCGCCGGGCGGCCCTGGACGCCGGCGGCGGTGAGCCTCCGGGAGAGGCTCTGCGTCAGACCGGAGGCAGAGCCCGGCATGATGCGGTTGCCCACGTAAGTGAGGTTCGTCGGGTACGAGACGCCCTCGGCGTCGGTGTACTGACCGATGTCGAAGAACCCCTGGTCCGAGTACGCAGCGAAGCCCAACGCGGCCTTGTACAGCGCGTTGTACAGGCCCACGTTCTCGAGGAACGGGTCCTGGAGCCAGGTGTTGCCGACGAAGCGGATGTCGCCGTAGGTCCGGCAACCGCCCAGGTCGCTCCCGTAAGGCATCAAGTTGCCCGCGCTCGGCAGGCTCGGGTAAGGCAAGGGGTCGTTCGCCTTGGGTGGCGGTCCAAGGTACACGGTGCCGACGGGGTCGTCGAAGGACACGTTGCCGCGCAGCGTGATGTAGCGGCTGCCGCCGTCGGTGTAGAAGGTGTTGCCGCCGGAGATCCCGAGCGAGCCGTCAGCTCGCGCGATGATCCCCTTGCCCGAGGCCACGTTGCCCTCGATCACCAGTCCATCCTTGGCCGAGGTGCCCTGCTGACCGGTGGTGTAGACGGCGCCGCCGTCCCACAGCACCTGGAGGAACCGGTCGATCCGGTTGTCGCGGATCACGCAGTCGCGGTTGGGCGTGGGCCGGCTGAAGGTCCCCCACATCGCTTTGGTCGCGCCCGGTATCCCGGGGTAGCCGCTGGGATCCAGCAGGCCCCACCCCCAGCCCACCGCGATGCCGGACCACGGGACGTTGACGATGGTGTTGCCGGTGATCAGCGAGTGTCGCGTGAAGCCCACGTAGATGCCGGCCGCATCGACGAACTCCACGCCCACCGTGCTGATGAGGTTGTCACGGACGACGTTGTCACGGGTGACCTGGTCGGCACGGGTCGGGTGGGCCTCGACCGGCGAGATGCCTCCGAGCTGCACGGCGGCAGACGAGACGTCGGTGAAGAGATTGTCCTCGACGACACAGTCCTGGCAACCGGTCACCAGGTCCAGGGCGGCGGCGCCGAGGTGCTCGAAGACGTTGCCGCGGAACGTGATGCGGCGCCCGTAGCTGAAGCTGACGTTGCCGGGTGTCCGCACGTCTCCCTGCACGTGGCCGATGATGTTCGGCTGGTAGCCCTCGCCGACGAGGTGGAAGCCGCTCTGGTCCGACACGTAGCCGTTGGGTCCGCTCGGCTGCAGCCACGTGGCGTAGGCGAAGTCCAGACCCTCGAAGCGCAGGTCAGTCACGGGGTGGCCTTGCCTGCCCCGACCGGCTACGAGGGTCTGGCCGAGCGGTAGTTCCGCGTCCGCGGTGTGGAGCAGGTCCTCGCCGGGCCGCGGGATGTAGTAGAGGTAGCCCGCGTCCTGGTCCAGGTACCACTCGCCGGGCTGGTCGAGGAACTGCAGGGCGTTCTCGAACCACGTGACCTGCCAGAAGCTCCAGATGCCCGGCTGGTTCGTGGTGGCGTCGAGGAAGACGTTGGCGTTCTTCCAGGCGGGTTGCTGCATCGTGATCAGGCCGGGCGTCGATCCGGAGGACGGGGAGACGGAGGCGACGGGGACGCTCATCATCTTCCACTGGGTCTGGAGCACGGCCTCGATGCGGTCGACGTTGGTCCAGGTGGCCGGGTCGCCCCACGCCGGGGGAGTCAGACCCTGCGCGATGGCGGGGATGAAGGCGATGCCGCTGCCGGCGCCTCCCCCGTTCCACTCGGGGCGAAAGCCGGCAGGCCAGGCGGTCGTCCTCGCACGCGTGGCGCGGACGCCGTCCACGTAGAGCTGCCGGGACTCGACCTGCCCGACCTGCGCGCGCCAGACGCCGTCCCGCCAGGGCGACCAGGCGCCGTTGGGTACCTCCATCGAGGCGCTGAGCACGGGATGCTCGCCGGGCGCGGCGCGGTAGACCACCTCGTGGCCGCCGCGGCCCGAATCCTGCGGTTCGAGGACGAGGGGACGGCTGAGCCTGTATTGCCCGCCGCGCACGAAGACGGTGATGTCATGAGAGTGGCGCACGCCGGCGGGCAGGGCGCGCACCGCGTCGCGCGCCCGCTGCAGGGTGGCGAAAGGCTTGCCCGCCGTGCCGGGCCAGGCATCGCTTCCACCCGGCGCCACCCAGAAGGAGGTGGGCGAGTGTGCCGCGCGGCCGGCGGCGGGGCCGGCCGACGCGCTCGAGGCGGCGGCCGCGAGGACGGCTGCGCCCAGCGCGATGACGCAGATGCAGCGTCGCGTCCAGCTTGGTGTGGTTCGTCGCACAGGCCTCCCCTCGGTCTCTTCGTCTATCGGACGGCCGGGGCGAAAACTTGAGGCTGCGGCGCAACCGGCCATGGCGGCGCCATCCCACCTCGCCGAGAACGTCTTCTGGGTGCCGCGCGAGGTGCGCTGGGAGCACCTGCAGGCGAACGCGCGTCAGCCCGAGATCGGCAAGCTCATCGACGACGCCATGGTGGCCATCGAGCGCGAGAACCCGCAGCTCAAGGGCGTGCTGAGCAAAGACTACGCCCGCCCGACCATCGACAAGACGCAGCTCGGCGAGCCCATCGACCTCATCGGCACCATCACGATGGGCGAAGCCGAAAGCCGCTCCAAGGACATCCTCGGGCGCGTCTACGAGTACTTCCTCGGGCGCTTCGCCGGCGCCGAGGGCAAGGGCGGCGGTGAGTTCTACACGGCTCGCTGCGTGGTCAGGCTGCTGGTCGAGATGCTCGAACCGTTCAAGGGCCGCGTCTACGACCCCTGCAGCGGTTCCGGCGGCATGTTCGTGCACAACCCCGAAGCGGCGGCGCGCGACGTGCGCGTCCGCGAGAACCTCGTCCGCTACCTCGAGGAGCAGATCGCGGGCTCCGACTCCTGGCCGCAGCGCCGGCGCGACGAGCTCGTCGGCACGCTGCGCACGAGGCCCGGCCTTGCCCGCCTCCTGCGCGCCTCACCGGGCAGGGCCTCCTGCGCCTCGACCGGGCAGCGGTGAAGCGCGAGGCGCGCCTCGACGGCAAGTGGCTGCTGCGCACCTCGGATGAGACGCTCACGGCCGAGGACCTGGCGCTCGCCTACAAGCAGCTCTACCAGGTCGAACGCGGCTGGCGCGACATGAAGGAGGCGCTCGCCCTGCGCCCCGTCTTCCACCACCGCGAGGACCGCATCCGTGTCCACGTGCAGCTCTGCTGGCTCGCCCTGCTGTTGATCCGCGTCGTTGAGAACGCCACCGGCGAGAGCTGGAGATGCGTGCGCGACGAGCTCGAACGGATGCACCTCGTGACCCTGAAGGCTTCCGAGGGCCGGGTCGTGCGGCGCTCGCAGACGGCCGCCGGCCAGCGCCGCATCCTCGCCGCCCTGGAGCCTCCCGAGCCGCCCCTCTTCAGCGACCTCGAGGTCGGCGCAACGCCAGACTGAGCACCCGCGTCTCAGGCTCGCCGTAGTGACACGACCCTCTTCGGCTTCAGCACTCCTTGTTCCTGCAAACGACGACTTTCTTGGCACTTCGTGCGCCTATCGGCTGCGGAAGTCCTGGCAGGCGAGTCAGCGGCCGCGGCTCGCCGAGGTCGGCGATGCCGGCGACGACGGGGGCTAGCGGCGTGCCGGCACAGGCGGTCTCGATGGAGGCTCTGTCGCCTGTGGCTTCCAAGCTGTGGATCCCCTGCGCAAGGCGCGTGGCGATGACACAGAGACCGAGAAGGATGAAGAGTCCGATTGTCAGCCACAGCCACCGGGCGGCAGCGTGCCGGCGACCTGCCAGACCTCCGTGGTCGGCCTTCGCCCTCAGGCGCGAAAACTATAGTGCTAGTATGTACCGCGAAGTGCCGCTGAGTGCCTTCCTGAGCGTACAGGGCGCGGCCGAAGTGTCGGCGAGTGACGGCGAGGAGTGCGGAGTGACACTGCGTTCGTTTGCCGGGCGTGTGCCGAGGAGCCGGACTCGCTCTGCGTCGGCCACGACCTGCGGCACGCGCACGCGACCATGCTCCCGCGCGAGGGGACTGCCGCATGTGCAATCGGGGGCGGCAGAGAAGATCGACGCGGGGATGGGAAAGGCGTTGGAGGGATAGCGCGGAGACGGCACTCCTGTCCGACCCACCGGCGTCCCAACGAAACCAATCGCGGACCGCGCATTTGGGCTGCAAGATGATTGCAGCTCACGCAGGACGGCGGCAGCGACGACTCAAGCTCGGACCCTCCTGGGCTGGGCTCATGCCTTCGCGCTCTTCAGCGCTCGGCACCCAGACCAGCCCTACAAGAACAGTGCGTCCTTCTACGATGCGGTGCACACTCTTCAGAAGCGGCCGGGCGAAGTGCCGTGACCGAAGCAGGAGTTCCGCGGGCACGCGGGTGCTCCGACTTGAGTACGACCGTCGCTCCGCATATGTCTCCGCGACCACGGAAGGTATCTCCGTTGCGCTCTGGGATGGTCAGGGCTATTTCGACCTTCAGAGACGGCGAGAACGCCGAGAAGAGGCTTTCCGCGGCGCGGCTCCATCGGCCCCGCAGTGCCGTTCAGTGACGCCGCGTGCCAGGGAGTAGCTCAGCGTGACGACCCGTTCGTTTGCCGGATGTTTGCCCGAGGCCATTTCGGCGGCTCGTCGGCGGGCTTCCCGGGGCACAAAAGCCCTGCTCGTGAGCGTAAATGCGGTGGTGGACCGCAGGGGAGTCGAACCCCTGACCTCCGCCGTGCAAAGGCGGCGCTCTCCCAACTGAGCTAGCGGCCCACGAAGGGCACCATTATAGCGCCTGGGCAGCGCAGGTCCTGCCCGATGCTCACGTGCGTTGCAGCGGGGCTGCGGATGCCGGAGCTCGACGTTGGCGGGCCTATTCAGACTGGCACGGCCTGGTCAGCCGGACACTCCGCCGGCGCCGGCGGTCCTCGATCTCAGCCACTTCGCCAGTCCGTCCTCATCCAGCTCCCCAGCGGCCAGGGCCGTCATCACCGTGACCACCTCGGCCTCCGTCGCCGCGAGCTCGACCCCGTTCAACTCGAGGAAGACCGCCATCGTGACGAAGGCGATGCGCTTGTTGCCGTCGTGGAACGGGTGGCTCGCAGCGAGCCCATGACCGTAGACCGCCGCCAGCTCGGACACGTCGGCTTCGGGCGTGTAGGCGAGCGGCCGCCGCGGCCGAGCCAAGGCCGCCTCGAGCCCGTGCTCATCGCGCAGACCGAGCAGGCCGCCGTGCTCGCGGACGAGGTCGAGCTTCACCGCCTCCACGACCAGGCGATCGACCCAGCGCGGCTCCTTGCTTCGGCTTGGCACCGCTACCTGGCCAGCTCGCGCAGCGCGTTGCGGTAGCGACCGGCGACCTTGCCGGCGATGGCGAGCGCCTCCTCGACCTCGGGGTCGTAGGGCGTGAGCAGGATGCCGCGCTCGGTCTCCACGGCGAGCACCATATCGCCGGCCTCAAGGTGAAGGCGCTCGGCCATGTCCTTCGGCAGCGTGGCGCTGATCGAGCCTCCAGCCTGGCGCAGCTTCAGTCCGCGGGTCAGGCGGCGCCGCGCGGCCGGTACCCCATGATCGCCTTGACCTCGAGGAACTCCTCGAGGCCGAAGCGACCCCACTCGCGGCCGTTGCCCGACTGCTTGTAGCCGCCGAAAGGGGCGCGGCCGTCGGTGGGCGCCCCGTTGAGGTGCACCATGCCGGTGCGCAGGCGGCCCGCCACGCGGCGGGCGCGCTCGAGGTCGGCCGACTGCACGTAGCCGGAGAGACCGTAGTCGGTCGCGTTCGCCAGTTCAACGGCGTGGTCCTCGTCGCGGAACGGCATCATGCAGAGCACCGGGCCGAAGATCTCCTCGCGGAAGATCCGCATCTGCGGCGTGACGTCGGCGAATACGGTGGGGCGCACGTAGAAGCCCTTGTCGAGGCCGGCGGGGCGGTCCGGGCCCCCGGCGATCAGCCGGGCGCCCTCGGCCGAACCGGCCTCGATGTACTCGCGCACGGTGTCGTACCGCTTGCGGCCGGCCACCGGGCCCATGAAGGTGGCGGGGTCGCGCGGGTCGCCGACGACGACGGCGTCGGCGGCGCGGGCCGCGACCTCCAGCGCGCGCTCGTACGCGGCCTCGGCGACGAGCATCCGCGTGGGCGCGTTGCACGACTGGCCGGAGTTGTGCACGCACCCCAGCACGCCGCGCCCGACCACCTTGTCCACGTCGACGTCCTCGAACACGATGCTGGCCGACTTGCCGCCGAGCTCCTGCGAGACCCGCTTGATCGAGGCGGCGGCCGTGCGCGCCACCTGGGCGCCGACCTCCGTGGACCCCGTGAAGGAGACCATGTCGACAAGTGGGTGACCGGCCAGCGAATCGCCCAAAGATGCACCCGATCCGTTCACCATGTTGAACACGCCGGCCGGCACGCCGGCTTCTTCGACGGCCTCCGCGAAGAGCAGCGCCGAGAGCGGGGCGAGCCGGCTCGGCTTGA